>DRPV01000248.1 GCA_011330685.1 Desulfobacterales bacterium | reverse complement strand
CCAGCAGGGGTGAGGCGCAGATGGTCAGTAAAAATAAGGCAATTAAGCTGATTGTCAGGCTGGAAAGCTTAAAATTACGCATACTTTCTCCTCTATAAGTTCAAATTTTTTGGTAACATTTTTTGGTTTTAAGGTAAGCAATCAATTAACCACACCCAAGTTCATATAACCCCCTAACTGTAAGCGTTTCAGGGGCGCCGCCATGTACACGTTCCAAGCCCGCAATTATACATCGGTATATCGCGGGCTTGGAACGTGTGCAGGGTGGTGTTCATGGAGCGCTTACGTTTTAAGGGGTGGAGATGGGTTCTGTTATGGTAAAAGCTCCACGTATATCGTTCAGCTTGAATCCGGTTGCCAGATCATCGGGATAAAGTTTGCGGATCTCCTTCTCGATGGCGGGGGCGATGTGGCTGCCGTGGCATTTCAGGCATATGGGGGCGGTGGGTATGGCCTTCATATATCTGAATGCCAGGCGGCCATTTTTTTTAACCACCTCGCTGAACTCCATGCCGGCCGGGTTCTCACCGATGGCCCGGCGTTTGGCGAATTGGAGAAGAACAGAGCGCTCCCAGGCATCCGGCGCATTGGCCGGGTTGCGGTATTTAAGACTGGTGCGGCCAACACGCCAGCCTCTTTCCAAGCTGATCTTATCGGCAATTAGTAAGGCCTTCTCGTTGCAGACGGCAATGGCTTTGGCCGGGCCGCCCTCCTTCATTGCTTGTTTAAGGGCTTTTTTTAAATTACTGCCAAGCTCTTTTACTGCCTGGCGGGCAGTGTTCCGGCGCCAATGGCCGGCGGCCTGGGCCGTAGTCGTTCCCAGGCAGAGTAGCAGGGCTGTAAGCACAGCTGTTTGTTTTAAATTCATCCCTTCCGATTCCGTAAACTTTTTATATCAGCGCGGGTTCTTAATTAAACGCGGCTGATAATTTATACAAAATATGATAACTGATTGCGCTTGTGTTTTCAACGCAATTATCCTTCATTATCCTCGCAGATAAATCAGAAATTCCTTATTGCCCTTGGGGCCCAGAATGGGTGAGGCGCAGACCCCGGCACTTGTCAGACCGAGATTGGCGGTAAAGGTAATGGTATCGGCTATCACCTGCTGGCGGAGGGCCTCATCACGCACTACGCCGCCTTTGCCCACCTGGCCTTTTCCAACCTCAAACTGCGGTTTAATGAGAGCCAGAATGGCGGCCGAAGTTTTAAACAGGGGCAGGAGAGGGGGGATGAGCAGCCGGAGAGAGATGAAGGCGGCATCTATTACGGCCAGGTCAATGGGCTCCGGCAGGTCGGCGGGGCAGAGTTTGCGGGCGTTGGTACGTTCCATGACCACTACCCGTTCATCCTGACGCAGCTTCCAGGCCAACTGACCGTAACCAACATCAATGGCATAGACCTTTGAGGCCCCATTCTGGAGCAGGCAGTCGGTGAAACCGCCGGTGGAGGCCCCGATATCGGCACAGATCAGGCCGTCGGGATTGAGCTCGAAAAAGCTGAGGCCCTGGGCTATCTTAAGGCCGCCGCGGCTGACATAGGGGCAGATCTTACCCGCCACCTTAATATGGCTGTTCATATCAACCTGGGAGGCCGGTTTATCGCGGCGCATGCCGTTGACCTCCACCACTCCGGCCATGATTAATGCCTGGGCCTTCTGGCGGCTGTCGGCCAGTTTCTTTACCAGCATTAGTTTGTCAAGACGAATCTTAGGCATCAGAATTCAGAGGGTAGAGGACAAAAGCGTTCAGTAATGGGTATGTGTGAATGTTGGGGGCTGTGGGGCGTTTTTTTTCTTATTGGCCGTCGGCCTTAGCTATAATGGCGCATAGTTCCTGACCCATTTCGTTGATGAGGTTCTGATCCCGGCCCTCTAACATCACCCGTACCACGGGCTCTGTGCCGGAGAGACGGATGAGGATGCGGCCATCGTTCCCGAGGTGTTTTTCCATTTTTTTTATGGCGGGCTGGAGGCCGGGTACTAAGGCCAGATCGAGGCGTTT
>DRPV01000247.1 GCA_011330685.1 Desulfobacterales bacterium | reverse complement strand
TGTTTTAATTGGTGATGGTGCCGGCAGCAGAGAAGTCATGCAACGGATTGCCGCCACCAGCGGCTGCGGTTTCGCGACGGATTATGCGGCCTTGAATACCCCGCAGGGCATGGCGAATTTTGTTAAAAAGGTGTTTTTGAAGGCCGCTGTGGATAGTGACGGCGATGGTGTTTACGATCAGTTTGATCATTGTCCAGATACCCCGCGCGGCGTAAAGGTGGATAAAAACGGCTGCCCGCTTAGTGAGACGAAAACGATTATAGATTCAGATCACGACGGCGTTCCGGATTCAGCTGATCTCTGTCCTGATACACCTCAGGGAATTAAGGTCGATAAAGATGGCTGCCCGCTGCCCATAACCACTCCTCAGACCATTGAGCTCCAGGTTCTGTTTGGCTTCGATAAAGATTCTGTCCGCCCCATGTATCATACCGAGCTGGCTCATTTTGCCAAATTTATGAAAGCACATCCTGAAATATCGGTTACCCTGCAGGGATATACCGATAATGTCGGCACCAAGGCCTATAATCAGGCCTTATCCCTTAGAAGAGCTGTAAATGTTAAGCGCTATCTTGAGTCTAATTTCGGTGTTAATCCGGCACGACTTAAAACAGCCGGTTATGGCTTCAGTCAGCCGGTGGCCTCTAATAACACCGCAAATGGCCGCCAGAAGAACCGGAGAGTATATGCCACGTTGTCGGTTCAATAAAAATCGGTTATCTCAAGGGCTTGAAATATCCATAAGCGGGGGGCTTAGCGACCGTATTCACCCTGCCTGTGGATATATTCGGCCACGGAGGTATTTTGTATGAAAATGAAGACTTTTGTTGTCGCTTTAGCGTTGTTCTTGATTGCTTTGCCGGGCCATGCGGCCTTTGCCGGCTTTTGGGATCAGCTGCAGGGGGTATCTAAAAAAATACTACAGACTGATAACACTACTGATGCCGCCACCGGCACCGCTTCCGCCGCGTTTTCCCAAAAGGAGATTGTCCGCGGCCTGAAAGATGCCCTGCTGGTCGGTTCGGAGAGGGTGGTCTCCACGCTGGGCCGGAAGGACGCCTTTAATAAAAACCGTAAAATCCATATTCCTCTGCCTGATAATTTTAAAACGGTGCAGACCACCCTCAGCGGGCTTGGTATGTCCGGTATGCTGGATGATCTTGAGCTGCGCCTGAACCGGGCGGCAGAAAGGGCGGTTCCCAGGGCGGAACCGATTTTTGCGCGAACGATTAAAGCCATGACCATTAATGATGCCATGGCAATATATAAGGGCCCTGATGACGCGGCAACCCGCTATTTTGAGAAAAAAATGAGTAAACAGCTGTCGGCCGCCATGCGGCCGATAGTCCGCGGTTCTCTTGCTCAGTCCGGGGCGGTGGCGGCCTATGACCGGGTTATGGGCCGCTATAAGGCTGTGCCCTTTGTCCCGGATGTAAAGGACAACCTGACCACCTATGTCCTGAATCGTTCCATGGCGGCCGTCTTTGATTACCTGGCCAAAGAGGAAGCCGCCATTCGGCGTAATCCTGTAAAACGAACAACCTCTATTCTGCGTAAGATATTCAGCGCCAAACAGTAGTTCCTGTACCTTTTTAAAAGTTACAATGAAAATTCTTCATACCTCGGACTGGCATTTAGGACGTACCCTCTACGGCCGGAAACGCTATGATGAGTTTGTTGCCTTTCTCGATTGGCTCAGCACCACTATAGAAAACGAAAAAATCGATGCCCTGCTGATTGCCGGGGACGTCTTTGATATCAGTACCCCGAGTAACCGGGCGCAGGAGTTGTATTACCGCTTCCTCTGCCGGGTGTCTAATTCATGCTGCCGCCATATTGTGGTCATTGCCGGTAATCATGATTCCCCCTCCTTTCTGAATGCCCCCAAAGAACTGCTGCTGGCCTTGAATGTCTATGTTGTCGGTGCCATGGCCGAGAATCCGGCCGATGAGGTGATAGTCCTGCCCGACGAGCATGGTCGTCCGCGGGCCATTGTCTGCGCCGTACCTTATCTGCGGGACAGGGATATCCGTACCGTTGAACCGGGTGAAAGCATCGCGGATAAAAACGCTAAACTTGCCCTCGGCCTCCGCGGCCATTACGCGGCAGTTTGTGCCATTGCTGAACAAAGGCGGGCGGAATTACAGACCGATACCAAGGAACCGATACCGATTATCGCCCTGGGCCATCTCTTTACCATTGGCGGTAAAACTGTTGACGGCGACGGGGTTAGGGAACTTTATGTCGGCTCTTTGGCCCAGATAGACAAGGAGGCCTTTCCCGTCTCGATTGATTATCTCGCCCTGGGCCATCTCCATGTCCCCCAGCGGGTGGGAGAGACGGAGTACATGCGCTATTGCGGTTCGCCCATTCCCATGGGCTACGGTGAGGCCGCTCAGGAGAAGAAGGTAGTCGTGGTGGAGTTTAACGAGGCCGGGCCTGTAATTCAGGAATTGCCGATTCCCTGTTTCCAGCCGTTAGAGCGGATAGTAGGCGGTCTTGATGATATTTACACCAGAATAGAAGAGCTGAAACAAAAGGGCAGTACGGCCTGGCTGGAGGTTGAATATACCGGTATGGATATTGCCGCTAATCTTCGGGACAGACTTGACGAAGCCTTGGCCGGTTCAGCCATGGAACTTCGGCGGATAAAGAATAAACGGCTGGTCGAGCGGGTTATCAGCAGAGGTCAAGAGGATGAAACCCTTGATGACCTGAATGTAAATGATGTCTTCGCGCGCTGCCTGCAGGCATTTGATGTGCCTCCTGATGAGCGGCCTGAATTGACCAGCTCCTACAACGAGATCATTCACGATCTGCTGGAGGACGACAGCAATGCCGAATAAGGCTGCGATAATGGTAACCGTTCAGCAGAGGCAACAAATTACCCTGAACTCGTAAACTGTAACCGTTTAGATGTGCCCCAGATTCGTTCGTTTCGGCCTCCGAAGCGTACCCGCTGTACGTGAGGGGGGCGAAACGAACGAAGATGGGGTGCAGGTAAACGGTTACCGATAATGAACGGACGCGGAGTTATAACGGCATGAAGATACTTGAACTTAGATTCAAGAACCTGAATTCGCTTTATGGTGAATGGGTTATCGATTTCAGTAATCCGGAATATATTTCAAATGGTATCTTTGCCCTTACCGGCCCCACCGGAGCCGGTAAGTCCACCATCCTTGACGCCATCTGCCTGGCGCTTTACGGCGCTACTCCCCGGCTGGGCAAAATCACCAAAAACAGCAATGAGATTATGTCC
>DRPV01000246.1 GCA_011330685.1 Desulfobacterales bacterium | reverse complement strand
CTCCTGCCCGTAGGCCTTATAAGCAAGGGTGTCCGGGGTCAGTTTACAGGGATAGGCCCCCAGCCGCATGGTACCGCCCACCTCGGAGTTCTCATCTCTGATCTGCACCTTGCCGCTGCGGTTATCGAACCATTCCTTCATCAGATAAATAACGGGATAATCGGTGGCAGAGGTAAACTCCATACTGTCGGCATCCACCATCCCAACCATATGACGGGCGATCTCGACCACCGCCAACTGCATACCGAGACATATACCAAAGAAGGGGATATGCTTCTCCCTGACATAGGTAATGGCATTTATCTTACCCTCCACCCCCCGCTTACCAAAACCACCGGGTACCAGAACCCCGTCACAACCATGCAGGAGCTCGGCCGGATCATGATGCTCCAGCTCTTCGGCACTCACATAACGTAGATTAACTTTGGTATCATTAACCACCCCGCCGTGAATCAGGGATTCATGCAGACTCTTGTAGGACTCAGTAAGATCAACATATTTACCGGTTATGGCAATGGTAACCTCATGGGAGGGGTGTTTGATCTTACGTACCAGTTCCTGCCAGGGCTCGAGATGCGGGGCGCCGGTCCACATCTTAAGGTGTTTTAATATCTTCTCGTCCAGCCCCTCACTGTTTAAACAGAGCGGTACCTCATAGATCGTTCCCACATCCTGGGCCGTAATCACATCCTCAGGAGCCACATTACAGAAGAGGGCAATCTTGGCCTTAATATCATCACTTAAACTGTTCTCGGTGCGGCAGATCAGAATCTGGGGCTGAATACCAATGGCCCGCAGTTCCCGGACGCTATGCTGGGTAGGTTTGGTCTTTACCTCACCCGCCGTCTTTAAATACGGCACCCAGGTCAGATGAATATAGATAACGTTTTCCGGCCCGTGATCGGTTCTGAACTGCCGGATGGCCTCAAGGAAGGGCTGACCCTCAATATCGCCGATGGTACCGCCTATTTCAATAATAGCCACATCCACCGTACCGTTAAGCTGCATAATGGCGGCCTTTATTTCATCGGTAATATGAGGGATAACCTGCACGGTGCCGCCGTTATACTCACCGCGCCGCTCTTTACTGATTACGGAATGGTAGATACGGCCGGAGGTGTAATTATTACCCTGTCCCAGTACCGCGGAGGTGTAACGTTCGTAATGCCCCAGATCAAGATCCGTCTCGGCGCCATCATCGGTGACAAATACCTCACCATGCTGAAAGGGATTCATGGTTCCGGGGTCAACGTTGATATAGGGATCTAATTTCTGAAAGGTAATGGTCAGACCACGACTCTCCAACAGAGCCCCAATAGCCGCCGCAGCCAACCCCTTACCAAGTGAAGAGAGAACGCCTCCGGTGACGAAAATAAACTTAGTGTTTTGCTTGATTTTTTTTGTCATTGTCGATTCTTTGCTTATTTTACTTATTTTGCTTATATGATTTTTTGCTCTATTTCTGTAGAGTTAAAAGGACATGAACCATTACAAAGTTCTCTGTTTCTTAAAGGCCGAAATACAGATGGGATGTTAATCTATCATTGCTCAAAAGCATAGCATTTTCCCAAAATCTAAATTATCATAACTTAATGCAGTCAGAAAAAATTTCCCATATAATTATTTTAATCCTGCTGATTTTCGTACTGCCAGCGGCCTGCGTCCAGACCGAACAGGGCAAAAGAAACGACCTCTCGCCACCCCCGAAAACCGTGCTCAAGATTAAGAGCTGCCGAGACTGCCATCATCTTAAATTAGACAAAAACCATAATTTTTCCTGTCATCAATGCCACGCCGGGCAAAACGGTTCCACTGCCAAAGAGGCCCACAAGGGGATGACAGCCGCTCCCGCCAGCCCCGCGATGATGGGCAAACGCTGCGGTCCCTGCCACGCCAAAGAGGTTGCCGCCTTACGTTCCTCACTCCATTTCACCCTGCGCCGAGCCGTAAATCTGACCAGGCGGGCCTTCGGTGCCTCCCGCGGCCTGGCCTCTCTCAACGATATTCCGCCAGCCGCCCAGCCGGCAACACCGCTGCAATTAGCCGACGACATGCTGCGCCGCCGCTGCCTGCGCTGCCATCTTTCTTACAGCGGCGACCCCTATCCTGCCACCCTGCACGGCCAGGGATGCGCCGCCTGTCATTTAAGCTATAAAGACGACAAATTAGCCTCTCACGCCTTCCTTGACAGTCCCACCGATTATCAATGCCAGAGCTGCCATTATGGTAATGTCGTGGGGGCCGACTATTACGGCCGTTTTGAGCATAACTACAACTGGGATTATCGAACCCCATTCAGCACCAACAACAATTACCAGCCGCCTTACGGCATCAGATATCATCAATTGACCCCGGATATCCACCAGCGCCGCGGGATGGTCTGCCTTGACTGCCACCCCGGCAATCAACTCATGGGCCAAGCCAAAGGGCCAAGCTGCAAAGATTGCCATCTCTACAAAAAAGGCACCTTGATGCCCGCCAATATTACTATCGAAAACGGCCTGCCCTGGTTAACCGAAAAAAAGGACGGCAGAAAACACCAAATCCCCCAAGCCGTCAATCCAGCCCATAAAATCAAAAAAACGGCCTGTCAGGTATGCCACGCCCAATGGAGTTTTAACGACAGCGGCATCAGTCTGCTGCGCCAGGACAACGATAATTTTAATGCCTGGCTGGCCCTTACCCGGCAGGGAGACTTTGAGGTGGAGCAGCAGTTAGATGCCAATCTCTTTGACAACAACGGCCAGGGCGGGGCAGTAATGACCGACAAACTGAACGGCAGAGAACAGCAGGGCATCTGGCTCAAAACCTATCTCTCAAGACGCTGGGAGCCGGTTAAAATCTGCCGTGATTCCCACGGTATCCTCCAAGTCTGCCGTACAATTCTTGACTTAAGCCTGTCATACGTGAACAAAGACGGCAAGGTTATCCTGAATGCCGTAAAACCAGCCGCCGCCTATTCCGCCCCGCAGCCCTACACTCCGCATACCACTGGCCGGGCCGGGGTATTTTTCCGTCAGAGATTAGAAGTAAACTGATATCGCAACTATGAAATTATGAAATTTATTAAAACAGCCGCCGTTCTGCTTGTTTTTTTATTAAGCGGCTGCGCCGCCAACCACGCCCGCTATTCAAGGCTGCCGCCCCGATTCACTTATCCCGCCAAACAACTGCCGCCCAGGGCCAGGGTACCCGGCACTCAGAGACCTTACCGGGTGCATGGCAGAACCTATTATCCCATTCCCTCGGCCTACGGTTACACGCAAACCGGTATCGCCTCCTGGTACGGCCCCAGATTTCACGGCCGCAAGACCTCCAACGGCGAAACCTATAATATGTATAAACAAACCGCGGCCCACAAAACCCTGCCCATGAACACCTACCTGCTGGTGACAAATCTCGAAAACGGCCGTCATACCATTGTCAGGATCAATGACCGCGGCCCCTTTGTCCGCGGCCGTATTATTGATCTTACCAAGGCGGGGGCCATGAAACTCGGTATGCTGCATAAGGGCACCGCCCATGTCAGAATAACCGCCCTGGGCGAGACCGCCGCCATTCACAGCGGCCGGCGGGACGGCAGACGATTCCTGCCCTATAAAAATTTTAACAGAGGTAATTTTTTCGTCCAGGTAGGGGCCTTTGCCAACCGCGGGAATGCCAAACGCCTGCAGAACAGCCTTTTAAGTCAGGGATATAAAACCATAAGCCGTTTAAGCAGGCAGGGCGGCAGGCTCTACCGGGTTCAGGTACGGGCCGGCCGGCGGCTTAAAGCGGCCAGGGCCCTGGAGAAACGCCTGGCAGGCCGTTTCCCCGGTGCCTTTGTTATCGCCCATTAAGCGGTACTCCATGCCGAGATTTAATCATCAAGAATTGCCCTGATCTTACCGGCTAACACAGCCGAGGTTATGGGCTTCTGCATAAAAAACTCCTTTCCAGGCAGCCATTCCCCGTAACGAGACAGGGCCTCTTCCGGGTAGCCGGAAATATACAGAATTTTAATATCAGGCTTGATATGCCGCAACATCTGCCCTATTTCCTTGCCGCTTATATCAGGCATAATGACCTCGGTTATCAACAGATCAAAGTTGTTTTTACTGCCAAAGGCCACGGCATCGCTGCCTTTAGGTTTTAAGGTAACGTTGTAGCCTAAAGAACTAAGAATATCGTTCAGCATTGTCCCCAAAAGCGAATCATGTTCAGCCAGCAATATTTTTTCCCCGCCCCCTGGCAGCACCGGCGCGACGGCGGATATCCCCTGCCGCGCCTCCCCCTCGCCGCGCGGGAGATAAACTATAAATGAGGTACCCAGACCGACTTCACTCGCCACAGAAATACCACCCAGATGCTGCTCAATAATACGCAGGACTGTTGCCAGCCCCAGGCCGGTTCCCCTCCCCTCCTCCTTGGTTGAATAAAAGGGCTCAAAGATATGCCCAAGCTGCTCAGGCGCTATTCCTTCACCCGTATCACTCACGGTCATCCGCATATACCTGCCGGCCCGCAGCCTGCCGCTGTTCAGCACCTCATTTCCCAAGGCCGTATACTCATCGACAACAATGGACAATACACCGCCCTCGGGCATGGCATCTCCGGCGTTGACTATCAGATTCATCACCACCTGCTCTATCTGACCGGGATCGGCAAATATCGGGCCTTTTCCAGGATTAAGTTCCAGGGCAATCTCAATATTATTACCCAGCATTCTGGTCAGCATCTTCACCATGTTCTCGATCAGGGTGCCAAGATCAGTCGCCTGCTTTGTTGTTTGTTTCTTGCGGCTGAAGAGAAGAAGCTGGCGCGCCAGGGTTGCGCCCCGCTCCCCCGCTTCAAGGATAATGCGAACCTTGTCATAGAGATCCGGCTGCTCAGACAGCGCCAGGGCCAACAACTCGCCATAGCCTAAAATAGCGCTCAAGACATTATTAAAATCGTGGGCCACCCCCCCGGCAAGACTGGCAATGGCCTCCATACGCTGGGCCGTAACCAGTTGGGCCTGAAGGGCCGCCTCTTTAATCTCCATAAGCTTTTTGGTGGTTACATCAACAACCACATGCATAACCCCAAGCAGGCGCTGGTTTTCATCGAGACGACGCCAGGATCTGATCTCGAGATGTTTGTTAAGATCCGGATCGGCCACCCTGACCTTATCCTGCACCTCAGCTCCGGCGATCAGCAACCGGCTGCGCTCAGCTAATACATCCGCCACGATACCATGTCGAAAAGACTTAGCCGCGCTGTTTTCCTTTACCAGAATACCCGTCGGGCCATAAATAAAAACGGCATCAGTCATACTGTCAAAAGAGTCCTGCCATTCCCGATTGGCGAGAGACAACTGCCGGCTTATAAGTTCAAGCCGCAATACCCAGATACAGATAAACCCGCTCAGACATGATAAAAGAAAGGGGGCAGGCCCCATCCATAGATAGAACCAACGATGGGCGACAAACGAAAACAGGAATACCAGAAAAGCCAGGGTCACGAAGAAGGCCAGGCCCTGGCGCCTGAAGAAAAACGCGGCCCATAAAGTGACAATATAAAATACCATGAAAAGACTCAGGGCCTGCCACTGCGGTACTCGAGTCATTCCACTATGATTGAGGACGTTATTCAGAATGGTTGCCTGCAGAACAACGCCAGGCATACCGCCGCCCTTAACAGATACCGGCGTTGAATATCTTTCTTCCAGACCAGGTGCCGTGACCCCGACCAACACCAGTTTATGGCTGAAAAAGGCCGGTGGGAAATGATCGCCGTCCAACACATCAGACAGCGCCAGCCGTTGAAATACATCACCATAATAGTTAATCCCCATCCGCTCTGACTGGCGGAGCCAGGCCTTGGCCGCCGACGGCTGGACAGAATAATCCGCCCGGCCGCCAAAATCAGCCATGGCCCTGGCTAATGACGGCAATTCTCTATTACCCATGGTGATTTTATTAAAGACATAACGCGCCTCGCCATCCACATCGAGATCAACATGGACATGACCAATACTTGCGGCAGCACGATAAAAGACGGGGAGTTTGACCTGTAGATAACGGTTGACGTGGGCGGCAAGAACGACGCGCCCCTGGCGGCGGATAGCAGCCCGAAACACTGCGTCATCCTTCGCGGGCTCATCAAAAAGAATATCAAAGCCCACCACATCCGCCAGCTTAAGACGCTGGAGCAACTCGGCATAATATTGCCGCGAAATTGGCCAGCGGCCCAATTTCTTCAGACTTTCTTCATCAACCGTAATCAGGACTATGCGTTTATTGACTGCCGTTGTCGGCTGGAGCCGAAAATAAAGGTCATAGAAATAATTATTAAGGCCTTCAAAAAAACCGAGATAATTAAAGGCGACAATAAAGAGTCCCGACAAAAAGGCAAGCAGCAGGAAACGGTGCAGCGGTTTACCGTGAAATCCATTTTTTTCCATAACTTTTTATATGCAATACAAAATATGAAATACCCACCAAGGGCGCCAGCCGGGCATGATCGTTACATAGTTATAGCAATTAAGGTTACAAAAAAAGCCCCAAAGGCCCAGCCTTCCCACTTATGGCGAATCTTAAAAGACTGCGGCGCTGACCAGTTGCCGGTGTAACCATCCGAATCAATGGCTCTGGTACGAACATAATAAGTAGCGGCCTTTTTGGGGCGGACAAAAGACAACTCCGCTTTTTTTACTGTCTTGTCTAACCAGAGGGCAGCAAAATCAGGCCGCCTGGCAATCTGAACCTGATAGGTTATATCAGGGCCAATATTCCGCCAGCGAATATGAACATGCTTGTCTTTGCCAAGTTTGGGCGGCTCAATGGGTGGAGCGGGCGGCGGAGGAATAAGGGTAAAACAGCCCGCATCCGACCATACCCCCTCATAACTATCAGCGGCAATGGAGCTGAGCCGGAAATAATAGGTACCATAAGCCAGCTTCGTGGTCTGGTAGGCAGTACCGGTAATATCTTTCGTGTCAATAATGGGGGAAGTAAAGGTTTTATCGGCCGCTAACTGGAGATGATAGGCCGCCGCGTCACCAACTTTGAGCCACACCAGTTTGATCTTATGCTCTTTAAGAGCGGCTTTGGACTTGGGGTATTTAATAAAGGGAGGCAGGGGATTCACTCGAACCTTAACCCGGACAGGTTGGTCAAAAGACCCCTCTAAACCAAAACGGTCAATGGCACGACAACCAATAAAATACACGCCGTCTTTAACGCCGACAACCCGCAGAACAGCGGCCGGCCTGATTGTCTTCTCTTTGACCACATCTTTAAGAGCCGCATCCCTGGCCAACATAACCCTGAAGGCGGTCGCTCCGGCAACAGCGGAAAAGGAAAATTCCAGCGGCATCTGTCGATAAAGAGATTTAACGGCCAGGGGCCGGGGCGGCGGCAGAAGTGACGCCACTTGCGGAGCGGTCTCCTTGGGTCTGACCACTGCTCCATGACCGGCCGCCACATCAACCACTCTGCCGTCGGCGGCCACATTAACCGCCCCTTTAAGCACTTCAACTCTGGTGACCTTATTCCCTTCCACCCTGGTGCGGAACTCAGTACCACGCGCCGCGGCAACCGCCGTTGGGGTACGCACCCGGTAACGAACCTTTTTGCCGGTGGAACGTCTGATGGTATTAATTGCCCGTCCGGCCTCCAGGAACATCTCGTATACGCGGTTATGGCTGGTTCGCGCCCTGGCGCTGACAATACGCAATCTGGTATTATCGCGTAAAAATAAAACATCCCCGTCTTTATAGGATATCTGCACCGCACTGGCCTTAAGTGTCCTGATAACCTCGCCCTGCATAAGAGTGGTGTTAAGCTTAAGCGGTATCCAGGATAAACCGCCGGCGGGCAAAAACTCGACCTTCCCCTTAAGAAAGGTTACAACTCCGGTTAGAGGAATGCCTTTGAGTAAATCAACGGGAAAGACAAGAACATCACCAGGATAAATCAGTGCTGGATTGGAAAGATGATTGAGACGGGCTATTTTTTGCCAGTCATTAGCGGGGTCATCAAGATATTTTTCACAGAGACAGACCAGACAGTCTCCCCTGCTCACCGTAATGCTGATTGTTTCAGCGGCATGGGCAAGTACGGCCGTAAAACAGATTATTGCCAGAGCCGCGTACACTGCCATTCTGCGCATGACTTCCCCCCCATTATTTATCAGTTTTTTACGATAAACTTTTATTTTGTCTTTTTTATCATATCATCATAAAATGGCATTTTTGTCAAATTCTAATCACTGGCAACGGCGTAACCGTTCAGCAGAGGCAATAAATTACCCTCAACTCGCAAACTGTAACCGTTCAGGAAAGCGAAGACTCCGGATGTGCCCCAGCTCGGAGTCTTCGCTTACCTCGTTCGTTTCGGCCCCCGAAGCGTACCTGTTGTACGTGAGGGGGCCGAAACGGACGAAGATGGGGTGCAGGTGAACGGT
>DRPV01000245.1 GCA_011330685.1 Desulfobacterales bacterium | reverse complement strand
TGGTGAAGACGCTGAATTTTTAGCCGTAAACAGCTCGAAAGTCCTGGCCTGCGGTATGGAAAAAATACCAGACCGGGAACAGGCCTCAGGGCTCCTTAAGACAGCGGTATTTCCACCACCGCCCCCGGCAAAGCGCCGCGAACAGGAGCTGAGAATCTTAAATGTCTTTGACCAGGAAATATGCTGTACCGGCGGCCCCTGCGCCATACCCAACGCCCCGGAAGGCTGAGTAATGGTAACAGTTTGACCAGTTGCCCATTTACCTAATACAAATACAAACAATATCCGAATTCGAAAAAATTCTGGAGAACACCATTATGAACAAACAAGAAGCAGCAAACTGGACAAAATCAAGCTGGCAGAGTCTTACCGCCCTCCAGCAGCCCAACTGGCCCGATGAGGAGAAACTACAGAGTTCTCTCAAGACCATCAGCCAATTACCACCCCTGGTTTTTGCCGGTGAGATCAGAACCCTGAAACATCTATTAGGCGAAGCCGCCCAGGGCCGGGCCTTCCTCCTCCAGGGGGGTGACTGTTCCGAGGATTTTGATAAATGTACCGCCCCCGGTATTCGGGAAACCCTGAAGGTTATTTTACAGATGGCCGTGGTCTTGAGTTACGCCGGCGGCAAACCGGTCATCAAGGTGGGCCGCATTGCCGGACAATACGCCAAGCCCCGTTCCGCGGATACCGAGCTGGTAAACGGCGTTGAACTCCCCAGCTACCGGGGCGATATGGTCAACAGCCCGTCTCCCCTCGCCGAGGACAGAACCCCTGACCCGGAACGGATGGTCAAGGGTTATCACCTCGCCGCCGCCACCCTGAATATCCTGCGGGCCTTTACCAAGGGCGGCTACGCGGCCTTAAACCGGGTCACGGCCTGGAATAACGAATTTGTCAAGACCTCCCCCATGGGCCGCTCTTACGAGCGTCTGGCCAAACAAATCGACCAGGCCCTGCATTTCATGGAGGTCATCGGCTTGGATGTCAATAATCCCATTATCAAACAGGCCGACTTCTTTACCTCACACGAGGCCCTGCTTCTCGGCTACGAAGAGGCCCTGACCCGTCAGGACTCCACCACCGGCCTCTGGTATGACTGCAGCGCCCATATGCTGTGGATCGGCGACCGCACCCGGCAGTTAGACGGCGCCCATGTGGAATTTTTAAGCGGGGTCTTAAATCCCTTAGGCATGAAGGTCGGCCCCAAGCATGACTTGGACGAAATCAAACGCATAATTGACAAGCTGAACCCTGATAACGAGCCGGGCCGGATGACCCTGATTACCCGTTTCGGGGCCGAGAAGATAGAAAAATTCCTGCCGCCTCTGCTCCGGGGTCTGAAAAAGGAGGGCTATAATCTGGTATGGAGCTGCGACCCCATGCACGGCAACACCTACACGGCCGAGACCAGGCATAAGACCAGAAATTTCAATGATATCCTCCACGAAATCCAGTGTTTCTTTGAAATTCACTGGGCCGAAGGCACCATTCCCGGCGGCATCCACTTCGAGTTGACCGGTGATAACGTAACGGAATGTATGGGCGGCGGCCGTAACATCATGGCCCGGAATCTCCAGGAGAACTACTGCACCAACTGTGACCCGCGTCTGAACGCCGAGCAGAGCCTGGAGATTGCCTTTCAGGTAGCGGAGATGATAAGAAGCTGAGCTTAAACGCCTAAGAGGCAGCAAACCGCCGACAGAAGAGTGGTGGGGGACAGAATTTTTGCACACCTTTGTTACTCATTCCGTCTCCCATTACCCTAATTGTAAGCGTCCCATGAACACCACCCTGCACACGTTCCAATCCTTCGATATACCGATGTATAATCGAAGGAT
Source organism: Desulfobacterales bacterium (assembly GCA_011330685.1). Lineage (GTDB taxonomy): Bacteria > Desulfobacterota > Desulfobulbia > Desulfobulbales > VMSU01 > JAADIV01. Next base: position 17,395 of record DRPV01000245.1, on the reverse strand, counting down.
TGGAACGTGCACAGGGCCGGCGCCCCTGAAACGCTTACGAGGGGGGTTATATGAAGTTGGGTGTGGGTTAATTGATCGCTTACCCTAATTCTGACGGCAGCGGTTTAAGCAGCATTTCAGCGATATTCATTTTAAGACGCGGCAGGCTACCCGCCGCCTTGGTAAATTCCCTCTCAAGAAGCAGCATACGCTGAAAGAACAGGGTACGATCCATGGCCGGGGTATTGTCCCGGCCATGGCTGATCTCCTGACAACGAAAACAACCGGGGAAGGAACGGCGCTGACCGTTGGGGAAACGCATGGTGGCCGGAACCCCGTGTAAGCGGCAGATTAACATCCGATGAGTATATAAACCGCAGCGGCCCTCATCATTTAAGGGGCACATAATCTCCGGCCGCTCACCCCGTGCCAGGGCCTGTTCCGCCTCCTGGACATATTTTTCGGCCCGGCTCAGAAAGGTCTGACGCCGTTCCTCGGGCAGAGCGGCAAATCCCCGGCGCAGATAGGCCCATTCAATATAGGTATGATGACGGAAATAACTGTTACAGCAATTATCCGAACAGCCCTGACAGGAGAAATCGAGTAAACGGGCGGTGGTGTCATAGGCCGTTTCCATCTCCTCAAAAAGAGCGGCTAATTGTTCCATAGGCTGCGGCATGATAAAATCCTCTGAATAGTTACCTATATTTTTTGCATTTTTCTATTAAGGGCGGTTTCTCTAACTTTACGCCAAGAGACATTTACTGATAACGGATATAAATGACGAATAAACCAGAAAAGATTGATTGTTTCAAGGCCTATGACATCCGGGGCCGGGTGCCGGCAGAGCTTGACGAGGAACTGGCCTACTGGATTGGGCAGGCCTGGGCGGCCCGCTTCAAGCCCCGGTGCCTCGCGGTGGGCCACGATATCCGCCTTTCCGGCCCCGCCTTGAGCCAGGCCTTGAGCAAGGGCTTAATGACGGCGGGTGTTGACGTCCTGGATATCGGTCTCTGCGGCACCGAGGAGATATATTTCGCCGCCGCCAATCTTGAGGTGGACGGCGGAGTTATTGTTACCGCCAGTCATAATCCGGCCGACTATAACGGCATGAAGCTGGTACAAAAGGGGGCACGGCCCATCAGCGGCGACAGCGGTCTGCGGGATATTGAGCGCCTCACCGCCGCCCGCCGGCCGCTCAAGGCGGCCCGCCCCGGCAGTTACGCGACCATTAACCCCCGGCCGGATTATATTAAACATCTCTTAAACTATATTAAGCCGTCGGTTCTGCGTCCCCTGACCGTGGTCGCCAATTGCGGCAACGGCTGTGCCGGGCCGCTGCTCAATCTTTTAGAACAGCACCTGCCCTTTAAATTCATCAAACTCCAGCAGCAGCCGGACGGCAATTTCCCCAACGGTGTTCCCAACCCCCTGCTGCCGGAGAACCGGGCCGCCACCGCCGAGGCGGTTGTCCGCCACCGGGCCGATCTGGGCCTGGCCTGGGACGGCGATTGCGACCGCTGCTTTTTCTTCGACGAACAGGGCCGTTTTATTGAGGGTTATTATATAGTGGGACTCCTGGCCCAGGCCGTCCTGAGCAAAAATCCGGGGGCAAAAATCATCCACGACCCCCGCCTGACCTGGAATACCATAGAGCTGGTGCGCCAGGCCGGTGGAGAGGCCGTTATGAGTAAAACCGGCCACGCCTTCATCAAGGAGCGGATGCGGCAGGAAGACGCGGTTTATGGCGGCGAGATGTCGGCCCACCATTATTTCCGGGATTTTGCCTATTGCGATTCCGGCATGATTCCCTGGCTCATTATCTGCGAATTACTGAGCCATAGCGGCCGCTCCCTCTCTAACCTCATCGCCCCGCGCCTTGAGGCCTTCCCGGTGAGCGGTGAGATAAATTCCAGGGTTGATGACCCGGAAGCGGCAATCGCCAGGGTAAAAAAACGCTTTGCCGCCGGCGGCCGCCTTGATTACACCGACGGCCTGAGTGTCGAATTCAGCGATTATCGTTTTAATATCAGAAAATCAAATACCGAGCCGGTACTGCGGCTTAATGTTGAATCACGCCATAATCAAGATTTGCTGCGGGAAAAGACCAAGGCACTCTTAAAGGAAATAAGACAGTAAGCGTTTCATGAACACCCTGCTGAGTGTGATTTATTGATCGTTTACATAACACAAGTTAAAGGAGAAGCAATGCAGGCAGAAAAAATCACCATCAATGACAATGGAACCTTAAATGTCCCGAATCAGCCCATTATACCCTTTATCGAGGGCGACGGTATCGGCCCTGATATCTGGGCCGCCGCCAGCAAGGTATTGGACGCCGCGGTTGCCAAGGCCTACAAGGGGGAGCGCCGGATAAGCTGGCTGGAGACCTTTGCCGGTGACAAGGCCCATGATAAAACCGGCGAATGGATGCCCGCCGCCACCTTCGACACCATCCGCGACTATATCGTCGCCATCAAGGGGCCGCTGACCACCCCGGTGGGTGAGGGTATCCGCAGTTTAAACGTTACCCTGCGCCAGGAGCTTGACCTTTACGCCTGTGTCCGGCCGGTGCGCTATTTCCAGGGAGTGGTAAGCCCGGTAAAGGAGCCGGAAAAGGTCGACATGATCATCTTTCGGGAGAACACCGAGGATGTTTACTCAGGGATTGAATGGCAGAACGACAGCCCGGAGGCCAAAAAATTGATTGATTTCGTCGCCACCCTGGGTAAGAAGATTCGGCCCGAATCCGGCATCGGCATCAAGCCCATCAGCCCCTTCTGCACCAAACGTCTGGTGCGCAAGGCCATTGAATACGCCATCAAGCATAATAAGCCCAATGTTACCCTGGTTCATAAGGGTAATATAATGAAGTTCACCGAGGGCGCCTTCCGCAACTGGGGTTATGAACTGGCGAGAGATGAGTTCCCCGGGCAATGTATCACCGAGCAGGAGCTTTGGGATAAATACGACGGCAAACGCCCCGCGGACAAGATAGTTATTCAAGACCGCATAGCCGATGCCATGTTCCAGCAGATTCTCCTGCGGCCGGCGGAATACAGTGTCCTCGCCCTGCCCAACCTCACTGGTGATTTCATCTCCGACGCCCTGGCAGCCGAGGTCGGCGGTCTGGGTCTGGCCCCAGGAGCCAATATCAGTGACCAGGTGGCCCTTTTTGAGGCCACCCACGGCACAGCCCCGAAATATGCCGGCTTAGACAAGGTAAACCCCGGCTCCCTGCTCCTCTCCGGGGTCATGATGCTGGAATACCTGGGTTGGCAGGAGGCTGGAGACCTCATCGAGAAGGCCCTGGAGACCACTATCTCCAAAAAGACCGTAACCTATGACCTGGCCCGTCTCATGACCGGCGCCCATGAACTCAAGTGTTCCGAGTTCGCCCAGGCCATTATTGATAATATGTGAACCTCCCGACCCGGTTATCAAATCTCGGCGCCGCGATTTTAGACGTCCTGTTCCCGGCCCGCTGCCTGCTCTGTAATGAGCGGACAGCGGCAGGGGCGGATATTTTGTTCTGCCCCTCCTGCGGCGGCCGGCTCACCATAATCCAACCGCCGCTCTGCCCCTGCTGCGGCCGTCTGCTGCCTGATTCGGCGGCCAGCCATCTCTGCGGGGCCTGTCTGCGGCAACGGCCTGCTTTCAGTAAGGCCAGAGCCCTGTTCATCTATGACAAATTCAGCGCCCCCCTGATTCACGACTTTAAATACCGGGGCCGGACTACCGGCCGGCGCACCTTCAACGCCCTGTTGCGGCGCTCCTCGGTTAGACAGGAACTGAAGACCCCGGATCTTATTATTCCAGTCCCCCTCCACCATAAACGTCTGCGTCAGCGGGGCTTTAATCAGGCCCTGACCCTGGCCCGCTCCCTTTTCCCCGAAGACAAGCGGATTATAAGGACTAACCTGCTTGTCCGTCGGCGCTGGACCACACCCCAGGCCAGTTTAAACGGCCATGAACGACGTAAAAATCTGCGTAACGCCTTTATAACGGCCCATGCGGCACGGGTTAAAGGCAAAAACATACTTCTCATTGATGATGTCTTTACCACCGGCTCCACATTGAATGAATGCGCCGCCACCCTGCGCCATAATGGCGCCCATGACATCGAGGCCTTGACTTTAGCCCGAGTGCTTGAGTAAACTGTAATTATTCAGTTAAACATAAAGGATAAAACAATGTTCAGTACCACCATCGTCTTAATTCTCTTAATTTTTCCAGCCGCTTTTGCCCAGGCAAAGTGTATCTCCGGTAACTGCCAGAACGGCAGCGGCACCTTCACATATTTCGGCGGCATGAAATATGTGGGTAAATTTAGAAATGGCAAACCCAATGGCATGGGAACCAAGACCTACGCCAACGGCACTACCTACACCGGCAGCTTCAAGGACGGTAAATTCTCCGGCCATGGCAAAAAGACATACCCGGACGGTGCCGTCTACACGGGTGAATTCAAGGATGGCCGGTTCTTTGGCAAGGGTAAATACACCGAGGCCAACGGCTCTGTCTACGTGGGGGACTTCGCCTATGGCCAGTTCAACGGCCAAGGCACTTATACCTACCCATCCGGTGCCAAATACCAGGGAACCTTTATCAACGACAAATTCACCGGCCAGGGAATATTGACCTATCCCGACGGCTCCACCTATAAAGGCAACTGGGTCAACAATCTGCCCAGCGGGATCGGCACAGCCAAAAAACCGGACGGCTCCACCTATAAAGGCAGCTGGTGGGCCGGAAAATTTGACGGGCGGGGGATCTTAACCCTGGCCAACGGCACCAGAAAAGAGGGCCTGTGGAAGGAAGGGAAATTAACCAAGTCCGAAAAATCAGTCAAAACCAACAAAGAATCCCTGGGCGGCAGCGGCTGGAATTATTAGCTTATAGGTAACCGTTCACCTGCACCCCATCTTCGTCCGTTTCGCCCCCCTCACGTACAAAAGGTACGCTTCGGAGGCCGAAACGAACGAGGTAAGCGAAGACTCCGAGCTGGGGCACATCCGGAGTCTTCGCTTTCCTGAACGGTTACAGTTTACGAGTTGAGGGTGATTTATCGCCTCTGCTGAACGATTACGCTTATAGGTAAGCGATCAATTAACCACACCTAAACTTCATATACCCCCTAACTGTAAGCGCTCCATGAGTTTGAGGCATTTTATGACCCATGACATCCTCGTTGTCGACAATAATCCGGTAATTCTAAAATTAATGACCAACTTCCTGACCAAGGAAGGCCACCGGGTAAAGACCGCCGAGGACGGCCTGGCGGCCCTGGAAATTGTTAAATCCTTCCAGCCGCAAATTATTTTTGTTGATCTCATCATGCCCAGAATTCCAGGCGAGAAACTCTGCAAGATCCTGCGCCAAAAAGAAAAATTGCGCCAGACGGTTATAATCATCCTGTCAGCGGCAGCGGTGGAGCAAAAGATTAATTTTAAAGATTTCGGAGCCGATGCCTGTATAGCCAAAGGTCCTTTTAAGGAGATAGAGCGCCATATCCATTTAATCTTTAAAAAGTTAGATACAGGCTGCCTGCAGACGCTCGGCAAGAATATCATCGGTACGGACAAGGTTTATAAACGCATTGTAACCAGTGAATTATTATCAAGCCGCCGTCATTTCTGGGTCACCCTCAATAATATGGCGGAGGGCTTTCTTGAATTAACCGAGGACGGCCGGATTGTCTATATAAACCAGGCAGCAGTAAATATTGTCGGCCAACCGGAAGAAAAACTGCTCGCCAGCGATTTTTTAGATATATTCGACCAGGAACAAAAGGCCGAATTAAGCGGCCTCCTGGTAAATATCGGCCCCGAAGCAGTCACCATTGGCGAAAGAGAAATCTTTAAATTTCAAAACCTTTATCTGACCATAACCCTGGTGGCTCTTAATGAGGATGATGAAAAATCAATCATTGTCATTATCCATGATATAACCCGGCGCAAGGAAGCTGAATTTGAACTGCAGCAATATCAAGAAAACCTGGAGTTAATAGTACATCGACGTACCGCTGAATTAAAGGAGATAAACCGTGAACTCCAGGATGAAATTGAAGAGCGGCGCCAGATAGCGAGAGAAAAAGAAGGCTTAGAAGCGGAGCTGCGCCAGGCCCATAAAATGGAGGCCATCGGCACCATGGCTGCCGGTATCGCTCATGACTTTAACAACCTGCTCACCGCTATTTTTGGTTATACAGAGCTCCTGAGCCTGCCGTCAAATATCCCCGACGAATCTCTCTCGCATCTCCATAATATTATCAAGGCCGCCAGCCGAGCCCGAGAATTAATCAACCTTATTCAGACCTTCAGCAAACCAGCGCAAGAGGAATTCAGCCCGCTAAGACTGCCGATAATCATTGACGAGACCTTAAGCCTTCTACGACCCGCCATTCCGCCCCAGGTTAAACTGGTGACCGACATCCATCCCTGCCCGCCGGTCATGGGGGGCGCGGTGCAGATTCAACAGGTACTGCTGAACATCTGCACCAACGCCATCCATGCTATGCAGGAGAAGGACGGCACCCTGAAGATTAAACTCAGCATGCCGCCCCTATCTGCTCAAGACGACGAGATTAATTTTGTTGAACTTGAAATCAGCGACACCGGTATCGGCATCAGCGAAGAGAATCTGGAGAAAATATTCGACCCATATTTCACTACCCAAATCGGCGGTGAAGGCACCGGCCTCGGCCTCTCTGTAGTACATGGTATTATCCGCCGTCACGGCGGCCGGATAACGGTTAACAGTAGCGAGAATCGGGGAACTACCTTTAAAATATTCCTCCCCTGTTTACCTGCATAGCAGAAGTGGCCTTGAACATTATACAGACAACTTATCCAAAGCCGGCAATGATTCAACGCATAATACAAAGTAATACAGAAAATCGTTGACAGCAGCCTGCTTTTATACTACGTATGGTAGATGAGTAAATGAATGACGGCTCATTCATTTACCTTTACCTTTTCAACCAAATACTGGCCACAAGGTATATCATGCCAAACCAGCACCCATTCTTTTTCCTCTCAGCCGCTTTTACTTACCCAGAGCAAGCGAACATCCATCCTTTCTTTGAGATACTTGCTTCTCTAAGCGCTGATCTAAGCATAGAATTTAATCATCAGGCGGCTGACAGCACATCTCTCACCGACCTCCAGGCCGAATATGTCCGCCTGTTTATCAACTCTCCCGCCGGTGTCCCGGCCCCCCCCTACGCCTCAATTTACATCGACAACCGGGGTATACTCCTCCAGCAGGGCCACGATGAAGCCATGAGCTTCTACCAGGCGGCCGGCCTGGAAACAATAGAATCCAGCGAATGCGAAGATCACATCGCCTTCGAACTCGCCTTTATCGGCCATCTTATTGAAGATAACCGTCTTGACCTGTTAAATAAATTTATCAACGAGCATGTCCTGAAGTGGTATCCAGCATTTTCACAGCGGCTGCAATCGGCGCGGCCCTGCCATTTTTACCAGGTTCTGGGACAGATAACCGGCTTATGCCTCCAACATATTTTGATAGAGGAGAAAGCAGATGAATAGAAGACGTTTTTTAAAGATGTCCGCCGCCACGGCCATGGCCATGGCGGCATTTTCCTTAGACGGACTGCCGCCCAAAGGCGGGCTGTTCCGGGTCGGCCAGGCGCTGGCCAGGACAAACTACGGCCCGGCAAACGGCAGTATGGGAGCCAAAGAGATCACCTCGGTATGCGAGATGTGTTTCTGGCGCTGTCCCATTGTCACCAAGGTCAGAAACGGCAAACTTATAAAAATTGAGGGAAACCCGAAGAGTCCGGTCAACGGCCAGCGGGTTTGCGCCCGCGGCAATTCCGGCATCCAGCTCCTTTATGATCCCGACCGGATTAAATACCCCATGAAACGGGTTGGCGCCCGCGGTGAAGGTAAATGGGCCAAGATCTCCTGGGACGAGGCGCTGGAAGAGATTGCCCATAACATGAATAAGGTCAAGAAAAAATACGGCCCCCACGCCCTGGCCTATTTTGACCACGGCGCCTCAGCCGAAAATCTCCGGGAAGTATTCATGGCCATGGGTACTGAGAACTACACCAGCGAACCAGCCTTTTTCCAATGCGTCGGCCCGGCGGCCCTGGCCTACCTCGAGACCGTGGGCTATATCGCCACCGGCACGAGACAATATAACGATATGCCCCACGCCAAGGCCATGCTGTTGGTCGGCTCTCATATCGGAGAGAATGTGCATGTTTCGCATGTCCGTGAATTCATTGAGGGCTTAGCGGCAGGCTCCAAGCTGGTTGTGGTTGATCCCCGCTTTTCAGTGGCGGCCGGTAAGGCCGATATCCACCTGTCAATCAGGCCCGGCACCGACACTGCCCTGCTCCTGGCCTGGATTAATTACGTCATCCAGAACAACCTCTATCATAAGGAGTTTGTGGCCAATACCTGCCAGGGATTCGCCGATCTAAAAAAAGAGGTCAAAGGCTATTCCCTGGAATGGGCCGCTGAAATCTGTGACTTAAAAATCGCCGACATGAAGGCGGCAATTGAGATGCTGGCCAAGGCCAGCCCCCATGTCATGATCCACCCTGGCCGTCATTCTACCTGGTACGGCAAAGGCGATGTGGGCCGCCATCAGTCTTATGCCATTCTCAGCGCCCTCTTCGGCGCCGTGGGTGTTCCGGGCGGACTTTATTTTCCAACCCCAGTCAAGGTTGGCCATATCGACTGTGTTGAAGAAAAGTCCAAAACCGTCGCACCCGTTGAGGTCTCCCTGAAAGAGGACTCCGCCTACCCGTTTTCGGCCGCCTTCGGCACCGTAACCGCGGATATAATTAAGGCCATAAATACCAGCAAGCCTTACCCAATCAGACTATTAGGGGTCAACGGGGTCAATATTATGCAGACCATCCCTGATCCATACGAGACCATGAAGGCCATTAAAAAGCTCGATTTCATCTTCTGTGAGGAAATGATGGCCGGTGAGACTGCTCTCTGGTCGGATATAATTCTGCCCGATGCCATTTATCTTGAGCGCTACGACGGGGTTTACGCCTATGAAGGACTCACCCCGTATATTACCGTCCGCCAACCGGCTCTGCCCCCCATGTATGAGGCCAAGCCGCCCTACTGGATTGCTAAAAATCTGGCCAGACATCTCAAGATTGACGGCTTTCCACTGCCGGATGCCAAGGCCCTGGTTAATCATGATCTGGAAGCGGTCAATCTGTCAATTAATAAACTCAATAAACAAGGCGGCATCATTTCCCTGCCGGCTAATCCCTACCGAACCCCGGAGAACCTGAAAATTGCCACAGACTCCGGTAAAATTAAATTATCGGTGGCGGCATTCGAGGATGAAGACCTTGATGCCATTCCCAAATTTCAACCGGCACCGGCACCGCCCAAGGGTTATGCCCGGCTTATTTACGGCCGCTGCCCCGTTCATACCTTCTCACGCACCATGAATAATCTCTGGCTCAATCATGAGGTGCCCGAGAACAAACTCTGGCTCAACGACGAAATCGCCAGACAGCTGAAAATCAAAAATGATGAAACCGTGGTTCTGGAAAACCAGAGCGGTAAACGTTCCAATCCAATCAAGGTTCTGGTCACCCCTGGAATCAGACCCGATGCCGTCTATATGACCCATGGTTTCGGCAGTAAATCGCCGCACCTCAGCCGCGCCTACGGCAAGGGAGCGGCCGATGGTTATATGATGACCAACACGGTGGAAGACCCCTTCATGGGGGCCACCAGTAAACGGACTAACTTCGTTAGAATAGTCAAGAATAAGAGCATTCTGGATATACCGGAGATCATACCAGTACCCGCCGCGATTCCCAAATTCAAGCTCAGGAAACTGGCCGCTGACCGGCAAAAAGCCGGGGTTAGGCCCCAATATGCCTCCACCGGTGATTTTTCCATCCAAGAACGCAGAGGAGGTGAATGATGAGACAATATGCCATGATCATAGACTTAACCCGCTGTGTGGGCTGCCATGCCTGTGCCCTCGCCTGCCGGGCTGAATGGGATATTCCGGCCCAGGATGGATACCGCCGCAATTGGGTCAGGAATTTAGGCCCGGCCAAGACCAGCCACGGCTTGTCCTTTACCGCTTACCCCGGCCTCTGTAACCACTGCGATAAACCGGCCTGCGTACCGGTCTGCCCGGCCGACAAGATAAAGAAGACCTTTACTGAGCCCAAAACCGGCAAGACCAAAACCATGACGGTGGCCGCCACCTGGAAAAACCCCTTTGACGGTACGGTACAAATCGACAAAACCCGCTGCCTGGGCTGCGGGGCCTGCGCTGATGCCTGTCCTTACGGAGCTCGTTACGTGAACACCAATATCGCCAACAAGAATTTAGACGGTGACGGTATTGCCGATAAGTGCACCTTCTGCAAGCCCAGGGTTGAGGCTGGTCTGCGGCCCGCCTGTGTCCAGACCTGCATTACCGATGCCCGTATTTTCGGCTGGCGGGATGAGCCAAAGATTGCCGATTATATCAAAAAGGGTGCGATACGAATGGAATCAGCCCAGGTACAAACAGGACCCAACGTCTATTATTACGGGCATCCCAAGGATTTGGAGCTGCTGACCAAGACCTCAACTCCGCAGGAAATGCCATAGGAAGTCAAACAGAGGTGGATAAGCCCCGCCTTGGCCACGAATCAGTGCGAATCAGTGCTGTTTTCGAGGCTGGCAAGCGGGCTTATCCCCTTGGCCGGCTTTAGGAGCGCGGGTACCCGCGCCGTGAGGCTGTTTAGATTAATCAGAGTTCGCGGCCCCAGAATACCATCGGGGTTTAAGCCCCTCTGACGCTGGAAATTCTTAACCCTGGCCAACAGCCTACCGGCCAACACGGCGGGAACTTTGGACGGACTATCCCGCTGACCGCTGACGGCGGCAAGCCGGGTACCAAGCCATGACAGCCAGGAGGCAGCATGACCTGGTAACAGCGCGCCGCTGTAAGCCGGCGGTGGGCGCCATAAAACAATATAGGTTCCCGTCCAGTATTTCTCAAGCTCTTCAACCCTCACCACTTCCCGTCTGCCGCCCACCGACAGGGTAGCTGTATCACCGGCAATGGCCGAGAGAGCGGCGTAATATTCCCCGCCCTCATCGTCAATAAATCGGAGAACCGCCGGGCGGTTAAGCCGCCGCAGACCGCCCCAATTCCCCTGCTGGTATAGACAATCAGCTCCCTCGGCCCTGGCCTGATTACAGGCCACCGGGTAACGGCTAGGATCATAATTCAGCCCCCATTGCTTAAAAAGAGCCCGAAAGGCCAGAATTTTACTTTTCGCGCGCGACTTTGCCGCCGGCCAGCGCAGGGGAACTGCCGCCACTGCCGTCTGCCGCCTAACGCCGGCAGCAGCCGACCCGGCAGCCCGGCGGACTGGAGGCGGAGAAGATTTTATACTCTTCCCCACCGCATGAACCAGGTCTCCGGCGGCCGAATGCGAGGCGAGGCACGCGGGGGCCGGGGCAGAAGGCGGCGGAAGGGGCCTGGAAACGACAGGGGAAGCAAAGCGCTTTAAGAAGGGGCTTAAATCCACTCCGGGCAGACCAGGCAGAGCGCCAAAATGGAAGGCGACCAGCACCGTGACTACCAGCACGGCAGCCAGCGCCCAGGGCCGCCAGACGGCGGGACTCGCCAAACGCTGCCGACCATCATCCAGCAACTCCCCGGCGGCCCGCACGACAATGGCCCTCCCGGCCTTGGCATGCCCCCTGCTGTAGGCACCCAGCAGAGAACGGTCACAGAGCAGATTAATCAACCTCGGCACCCCGCCGCTAAAGGCAAAAACCCTGCTTAACGCGGCCGGGGTAAATAACCTCTGCCGGCTGCCGGCTACAGCGAGACGATGATTAACATAGGCACAGGTATCGCTTTTAGAAAGGGGGCCAAGATGATAACGGGCGGTGATTCTCTGCTGCATCTGGCGCAGCTCGGGCCGTAATAATTTATCCCGTAACTCGGGCTGGCCAAGCATGATAATGAGCAATAATTTCTGCTCATTGGTTTCGAGATTAGTCAACAGGCGAATTTGTTCGAGAAGATCATGACTCAGATTCTGGGCCTCGTCGATAATTAATACCGGTTTACAGCCTTCGGCGTGGGCCTCTAAGAGATATTCGTTGATCAAATCCACCAGCAGCTTGCCGCTGGTTTCTCCCGGCGGATAGGCGATACCAAATTCATCGCAGATAGAGGCCAGAAGTTCAAGGGTGGAAAGACGGGGATTAATTATATAGGCCACCCTGGCGCTCTCCGGCATCTGCTCCAGCAGACAGCGGCAGATGGTCGTCTTACCGGTACCCACCTCGCCGGTGAGAAGTACAAAACCAGCATCACTCCTGATTCCATACAACAAATGGGCCAGAGCCTCCCGATGCCGCTCGCTCATATAAAGAAAAGCAGGATCAGGGGCAATAGAAAAGGGTTTTTGCCGAAGGCCGAAATAATTCCTATACATGATTTCTCATTTAGCGGCGAATTTTGTAGTATACTTTGTAACTTATTCAGCAAAGGCAACAAATTCCAAAACTAAGAACCGTAACCGTTCAGATGTGCTCCAGGTTCGTTCGTTTTGACCTCCGAGTCTGTACACCATGTACGTGAGGAGGGCAGGTAAGCGTAGACTCCGAAACGGACGAAGATGGAGTGTAGCTGAATGGTTACAGTACTTTTACTTTCTCTTATCGACCCAAAATAGCAGATTATTCAAGAAAAAAATACAATTAATCTGCCAGGCAGCCCCTGTCAGGCTATCAGGCGGCGCTTGAGCAGAGCAGAGGCCGCCCAGGAAACTATTAGGGTCAAAACTATAAACAGGGCCAAATGCAGGGGCCAGGGGCCGCTGGGCCGGCCATAGCAAAATATACGGGCCATATTGACAATGGGGGTCAGGGGGACAAATCGCAGAACTACTCTCGTGACGGGCGGCATATCGTTTAAGGAAAAGAATATACCGGAAAAGAGAAAAAGAGGGGTAATAACAAGGGAAATAAAATAATTAAAAAATTCATAGCTGCCGGCCAAAGCAGTCATTATCAGCCCCAGGGCGGCAAAAAACACCCCGGCGATAAAGAGGATGGGCAGCAGAACCAGAGCCCAGATCGAGGGCCAGAACCCGAAAAGAGGCATGGCGGCAAGCATTATAACTCCGGCCAGCAGACCCTTCAAGGCTCCCCAGATAATCTCCCCCCAGGCCAGCTCCGCCGGGCTGATGGGAGTCATGAGAATACCCTCAAAGGTACTCTGGGTGCCAAGCCGGGTAAAGGAGCCATAGGTGGTTTCAAAGGCCGCACTGTACATTACCGCCGAGGCAGTAAGCCCAGGGGCGATAAACTGCAGATAGGAATAACCGGCAATGGGATGAATCTCCCGCCCCAGACCAAAGCCGAAGGCCAGTAGAAAGAGAAAGGGCTGCCCCAGATTACCCACCAGACTGGAGAACATGAACTTACGCCAGACCCTTAAATTCCTCTGGACGACACGCAGTACTCCCATTCCCATTATCACTCTGTCCACCTGTCCTCAACCTTTTCATTTATTATACTTGCCATAATTTTCGGATTTCAAGAATCCCTCAGCAGACGACCGGTCAACTGAATAAAAAGGTCCTCAAGGTTAGCGGGCCGCCGAAGCCAGCGGGCAGTCTCACGCACCCGGGCCTCCAGAAGCGGGCAGTCATGACCGGCATAGATGAAGAGACCGTCAGTTACCCTCTCCGCCCGGGCCGAACAGGAAGCGGCCAGGGCGGATAATGAGGCGGCCTCACGCTCATCGCAGATAATTTCAAAGACATCGGTTCCCACCAGCTCGGTCACCATCCGGCCCGGCTCACCCTGAGCAACAATCCGGCCCTGATCCATAATCAGCACCCGGTCGGCAAGACGAGCCACCTCATCCATGTAATGACTGGTCAGGAGCATGGTGAGGCCGTTATCACGCAGGGCCTTCAAACGTTGCCAGATAAGATAACGGGCCTGAGGATCAAGACCCACCGTTGGCTCATCAAGGATGAGAAGTTCCGGCTCATGCACCAGAGCCCTGGCCAGCAGAAGCCGGCGGCGCTGACCGCCGGAGAGGTGCTGAATGACCTCGTCCCGGCGATTGTCTAAGGCGAAAAACTTTAATAATTCCAGGGAGCGCGAACGGGCCCGGGCTGAATCGAGATTATAATAACCGGCATAGGTCAGAAGATTCTCCAGAACCGTCAGATCCGGATCAAGATTGTCATTCTGCGGCACTACCCCCAGCCGGGACTTAATCGCCCTTAAATCATGCGGAATGGTTAGACCAAAAACCCGCAGCTCACCGCTGTCCTTAATCACCAGGCCCAGAATCATCTGAATGGTAGTGGTCTTCCCGGCTCCATTAGGGCCCAAAAATCCAAAGCACTCACCCCGGATGATCGTAAGGTCAAGACCCTTTACCGCCTGGCGGGTGCCATAGGACTTGGTAAGGCCGCGGGCGGCAAGAATAATTTCTTTGTCATTCATCTTTTCCTTAAGACATTCTTAAACGTTCGATAAACCACACTCCGAAGTGTAAGCGTTTCAGGAGCGAAGCAAATTAATACCCCATAATACGGCCTAATAAAACCGTTAAATGAACTTTTACATAGTTTTAAGACAAATTTTTCGTTACAATCCAGGCATAATTATGGTCACCTTTTAGAGGCCAAAATAAACGACAATAATTTTTCAGAAGGCAGACAAGATGATTATTACACCAGTTGCGACCTCCACCAGCGCGGGGGAAAAATTAATAAAACGCTTAAAAGACAGATATCAGAGCGCCGATGATAAACGCCGCCAAATAGTGAGCGACATAATCGCCGAGGTCAGAGCCCGTGGTGACGAGGCGCTCTTAGAGTACACCAATAAATTTGACGCCCCGCATCTTGATCTGGAGCATCTCCGGGTCAGCGCGGCCGAGATAGAGGCGGCAGAGTCAGAGGTCAACCCTGCTTTAAAGGCCACCATTAACAAGGCTGTTGAACGGGTGCGGAGTTTTCATGAGCACGAAAAACAGGAATCATGGCTCGTCACCCGTGACGACGGAGCCATCACCGGCCGCCTGGTTCACCCGGTGGATTCTGCCGGGCTTTATGTCCCCGGCGGTCAGGGCGGCAAAACGCCCTTAGTATCATCGGTACTCATGAACGGTATTCCGGCGGTTATCGCCGGTGTCAAACGCCTGGTAATGCTGACCCCGCCATCCGCCGAGGGCGGTATCAACCCGGCCTTAACCTATGCCGCCTCTCAAATCGGCATCAAGGAGATCTACAAGGCCGGCAGCGCCTGGGGCATCGCCGCCCTGGCCTATGGCACCGCCGCTATCGCCCCGGTGGATGTGGTGGTGGGGCCGGGTAATCAATTCGTTACCGAGGCCAAAAAACAGGTGGCGGGCCGGGTGCGAATAGACATGATCGCCGGCCCCAGCGAGGTACTGATTGTGGCCGATAAATCCGCCAATCCCACCTATATCGCCGCCGACATGCTGGCCCAGGCCGAGCATGATCCCCTGGCCCTAAGCATACTCATCACCACCAGCCCGGAACTAAGCCGACAGGTAAACGAGGAATTGGCGACCTTACTGCCCCGCCTAAGCCGGGAGGAGATCGCCCGCCAATCCCTGAGCGGACGTGGAACCATTCTCCTGGCCGCTGATCTCGAAGAGGCCCTGGAAACAGCCAATATTCTGGCCGCCGAGCATCTGGAGCTGATGATCGAAGAGCCTTTCCAATGGCTGCCCAAAATCCGGCATGCCGGAGCCGTCTTCCTAGGCCCCAACACCCCGGAAGCCGTAGGTGATTATCTCGCCGGACCCAACCATGTTCTGCCCACCATGGGCACAGCCCGGTACTCGTCTTCACTCGGAGTGGAGACCTTTCTCAAAAAAAGCAGCCTGATCTCCTATTCCCGCCAGGCCCTGCTGAATGACGGTGAGGATATCATGGCCATTGCCAATCTTGAAGGCCTCTCCGCCCACGCCCTGTCCGTGGACGTAAGGTTGAAGAATAATGGCTGAAGGCCCGGGGGTTAACTTTACAGCGGCCTTGGAAAACGGCCTGGAGGCCCTGGATATCCCCGCCCCGGAACCCGCGGCCCTTGCCCGTCTCCAGCGTTATTTTGCCGAACTTGAGAAATGGGGCCGCAAGATCAATCTGGTGGCAAGAGCGGCCCCGGAACAGATTATTGAGAATCATTTTTTAGATTCCCTGACCCTCCTGCCCCTAATTGCCGGCCAAAAAGCCCGCAGCCTGTTAGATGTGGGAAGCGGCGCCGGATTCCCCGGCCTGGCCCTTAAAATATCCCGCCCGGAGCTTACGGTAACCCTGGTGGAACCGCGCCAGAAGCGGGTTGCCTTTCTGCGCCATGTTATCCGCAGCCTGCGCCTCGACAACATAAAGGTAATAGAAGAACGTCTGCGGGAAGACAAAGAGGCATGGCCGGCCTACGGCCAGCCCGATATCATCACCTGCCGGGCCTTGACCGCCATTGGCCCATTCCTGAAGATGCTTACCAACTGCCCGCCGCGCGGCACCGTTATCTGTATGAAGGGCCCCAGACTAAAGGAGGAATTAAAGGCCTGGCAGCACGATGATCCGGCCAGCCCCTTTAAGCATATCAAAACCTTACGCTTTACTATGCCCGGTAATAAGGCAGAACGGGCTCTGGCAGTCTTCGCTAAAAATTAGAGTAACTATTCAGCGGCATTCTATCAACAAACGGTTCAGACTGTGGTTCGTTCCTCACACAATCCAACCTTATTCATTCGGCTTTTGTTCCTTTTAAATCAACAGGTTATGCTATTACAAGATTACGTGTGTTTGTTTGGCCAAAATGATGTTTAACTTCTTTTTCTATTATTTTACCAACTTTACTTTTAGCTATTTTCACATTGTACCGCACTTGTAGATTGAGCCAGAACTCGGGCTCAATTCCAAAATACTTGCTGAGACGCAATGCAGTATCTGCTGAAAATTGATCCGGCAAAAATGCTGCGGCAGTACAAACACGATTGTATACGAACGATTAGCGCCAGGCCAGGGTTTATTTATCCACGCTGCGGAGCAAAAATGAAGATCGTTTCTACTATGATCAGACATCAGAACCCCCACCAGCTGCAAGCGGCACAATAAAAGAGGAGTATTGACCGGTTATGTAAGCTCTACTTTTTCATATTGCTTTTTTTTTTGGCTGTTTTTGCAACATGTTGACAGCGGTGTCCGGTTACAATCTTGCACGAGGGTAATAGGACTGACTTCGTAGCGTATTGAACAAATTCTGTAGCATTTTCTTAGTGAAGCGCAGCCAAAAATTGCGTCTGTCTGAGTGAGGAACGAACGAGTTTAGCAATTTTTGCGTAGCGAGCTTAGAGGTAAGCGAGCTTGCGAGACTCC
>DRPV01000244.1 GCA_011330685.1 Desulfobacterales bacterium | reverse complement strand
GGTGAGATAGGCACCGCTCTTGATAATACTGTTGGAGGCCAGCACTGAGCCGGCGGCAAGGTAAAGATCGGCGGTTGTCGTATGATCGCCGCTCAGGGTGGTGTTGCCACCTATGGTCGAGCCGGTGGCCAGCTCCGTGGTTTGTTTGAGGATTGAGCCGCTCTTAATCAGCATATTACGGAGGACGGTGAGGTTGGCAGCAGTGGTTACAGGGCCGCCGACAGTCGAACCGGCAGCAATATTGGTTACCGCGTCTTGATCTACAATAGTTGAGGCGGATTTTAAGGTCATGTCAACGGTGGTAGTCATAGCTCCACTTAGGGTAAATTGGCCGCCCATGGTCGAACCGGCCGTAAGTTTACTGCCTGAGGCAATAACCGAGCCGCCTGCCGCCAGCATATCATGAGCCAGAGTGAGATCGGCGTTAAGGGTTTCAGCGGCGCTGAGAGTGGTGCCGGCGCTGATTGAACCGCCGGCGGTGCTTATGTCATTGGTCAGGTAGGTGCCGCTGGCGAGGATCGTGCCTGATTGCAGAATTGAATTGTCCTGTAGAAGACTGCCGCTGGTAGTGTTAACGCTCTTGGCGTTGTAGGCTGTGCCGCCAAGAGTTGAGGCAGAAGCGATAACCGAGCCGGAGGCCAGTACTGAACCGGTCAGCAGGGTCGAATCTGCGCTGGTGGTGATGTTACCGTTAATGGCGGCCCCGGAGACATCCATCCCGGCCTGCCAACCAGCCGTCAGGGTGGAGCCGCTGCCTAACACCGAGCCAAAACTCAGGCTGGAATCTATGCTGGTAGTCACATCTGCCGCCATCTTCAGGTTATTGGAAAATGAAACCGCCATGCCCTGGGAAAGATCACTCATGCTGAGCAGTTGCGCTCCTTGTTGATAGATCTGCACATAGCCGAAGGTGGAGAGATCCTCACCAGGCAGCAGGCTGTCAAGCCCACTGACCTGAATGGGGCGGCCGTCACTGGCAGCAAGTGTTAAACGGCCGTTGGAATCAACACTTGCCGTGACCCCGCTCTTGGCAGTCTTGGCGTTAATAGCGGTAATCAGCCGTTCATCGCTGTCATTGGCCAGGACATTGACAGCCCCGATATTGATGCCGTTAACAGCAAAGGTAGACGGGGTAGAACCGGCCGCTATTGAATTAGCGGAGCTGGATTTAACCACCGTTTCGGCGCTGATACCGGTGCTGTCGGAATACTTGTTTATGGCATCCGCCACCGCGGCCAGACCATGGTCCGGCGTATTGTCATAGGCCATAGTGAGACCGCTGATGCTCAGGGTATCACCGCTGGCGGCATTATTCAGGGTCAGAGAGACCTCGCCGCCCTCGGTGGTTAAGGATAACTGGCCCGTATACAGGTGGCCGATATGATTATTACGAGAATCAGGAAGATTGACGGCCATGGTCTGGCCGCTGGTCTCCCCCACCTGAAAGAGCTTGGATGTAAAACTACCGTTTAAGAGGGCATGATCATTGTAAGTGGAGGTCAACATTACCAGATCAAGCTCCTTTAACAGGGTATTGACATCCCCCTGGATGCTGTCGCGCTCGCTGGTGGACAGAGAATCACTCGCGGCCTGCACGGCTTTGGTTCTGATGCTGTTAACCAGGTCGATGGCCTGGGACAGAGAACCATCAACAATCTGCAATATGGAAACGGCATCATTGGCATTCTTAACGGCAGCTCCCAACCCCTGAGCCTGGGAGGTGAGATAATCACCAATAAAGGCCGCTCCTGGGTCATCGGCTGTCTTGTTGACCCGCAGTCCGGAAGATAATTTGGTAATGGAATCGGCAAAGGAGGACAGGTTACGGTTGAACTGCCGGTTGGCGGCAAGGCTGTAGGCATCAATATTAACGCTGATCGTCATGGCTCTTCCCTCCGTAACGGTTCAGGGCACTCCCAAACAGTTCCCCTCAATCTCATATTTAGAATAAATATATCATATTTTACAGTTTTTCATGATTTAATAAAAGTTTTTTTAAAGTTTTTGATTATTATGCCGATAAGAGAAATTTTTATTTCTATTCAATGCCGGTTCTTAACCGAACATTATTGTAAAATATTCCCAAACTTCATCGAGAGTAGGTTATTATCATTCATTTGCGAGATAACAACCGCCCAGGCCAACAACCATGGCGTAACATGACAAGCTGAATTTTGAGCATAAAATCTAATAATGACTCGGTAAAACTCTCTTCGAAAAGCCCCTTATTGTGGGCTTTCAGCACTTATTTCGCCGAGGGCTTTCCATATACTATTATCCGTACTATCTCGGCGTTGTTTTTTCGGGATCAGGGGATGAGCCTGCAGGGCCTGGGAGCGGCCTCCATCTTTGGCCTGCCCTGGGTGCTTAAATTTCTCTGGGGGCCGCTGGTGGATAATATCGCCACCAAGCGCCTCTGGCTGCTGACAACCGAAGGCTTAATCACCCTGGCCTTTCTCATTGCCGCCATTCTTGCCCCGCTTACTCAGGCAGTCAATATGATAGCGGCCCTCTTTTTTGCCGCCAGCTTTGTAGCTGCCACCCACGATATAGCCATTGACGGCTTTTACATGGAGGCCCTTGATCTTGACGCTCAGGCCCGTTACTTAGGCTATCGGGTTATGGCCTATCGTATCGCCATGATGACCGGCAGCGGCGTTATCGCCACCATTGGCGCGCTTTACGGCTGGCAGGCCGCCTTTATGGGCGCCGATATTCTTATGTTTTTTCTCCTCATCGTCAATCTGACGATTTTGCCTCATTGTGAAGCAGCCAGGAGGCCCGAAGGTTCCCCCGGCGCTTATCATGGGCTCAAGGCACTAAGCCGCTGGATTCTGCCTGCCGCCGGGGTTATCCTGCTTCTCCGGATGCTGTTGACCAATGCTTTCATCGAGAGGCGGATTCATCTGACCATACCGTTTTTCAGCCATCTGAGCATTCCGGGACTCATTAACATCGCCCTCTTCAGCGCGCTTATTTTTGTCTGGTTCGGCAGAAAACGGTTGCGGCAGCTTATAATCGCCAACCCGGATAATTTTTACGCCCGCTCCTTTTTGACCTTTGTCGACCGCCCGCGTATCGGCGTAATTCTGGCCTTTATTATTTCAATCAGAGCCGGGGAATACATGCTGTCCACCATGTATATTCCCTTCATGGTGGATCTGGGTCTTAAACTTCAGTATGGCTGGATTTCAGCCGGTATCGGCCTGCCCGCTTCTATTCTTGGGGCTATGTGCGGGGGGTGGGCCATTGGCCGCTACGGTTTAAGGAAGATGATATGGCCCTTTCTTCTGCTGCAGAATATTACCAATCTGGTGTATATGGCCCTGGCCTTCTACCTAAGCGGTATGTTGGCACTGAATACCGCCAACCCCGCTCCCCTGCCCCTGTCTCTGATTCAAATGACCGCGGTAGTGGTAACTCACGCCTTTGATCAGTTCGCCGGCGGTTTGGGGACGGCAGTATTAATGACTTATCTCATGCGAATCTGCCGCACTGACTTCAAGGCCTCCCATTATGCCATAGGTACCGGGCTCATGGGGCTCAGCGGCTTATACGCCGGGACGGTCAGCGGCTTTATTACCGCCTGGGTGGGATATGGAGCTTTCTTCGGGATCAGTTTTCTGGCCTCGGTGCCGGGTATGGTGCTGGTGTGCTTTGTACCCATGGAAGAGAAGGGGCATAAAAAAAGCCCCCTTTAATTAAAAAGGAGGCCTTTTTTTTAACAGCAGCAACTATCAATTGTTTATTTGGCGGCTGCTGTCTCCGCGTTCATTTTCTTTAAGACTATGCTGGTTACGTCAAGTTTGCTGTCGGCGTACAACAGACCGTTACTCTTTGATTTCTCAAAGATCAGGCTCAGGCCTTCTGTTCTGCCAACCTCATTAATTACGGCCTGTAATTGCTTGAAAATAGGGTTTAAAACCTTTTTCTGTAACTGTTTCATGGTATATTGGGCATCATTAACCTTTATCTGGTAAGCCCGCATCTTCTTTTGATAGTCACGTTCAGTTGCCTGTTTTTTATCGGCGCTCCATACAGAACTCTTTTTCTCGATATCTTTGGCCTCTTTTTCCAAGACCTTTTTTTCTTTCATGAGTTTGGGCTGCAATTCATTCTGTTTAGCTTCCAGCACCTTACGAGCCCGCTGGCCGGCTTTAGAGTTATCAATAACCTTTTGAATACTTATAACACCTATCTTGAGAGTTGAAGCGGCAAATACCGGCTTAATCAAGATTAAAGAACAGATAAAGCAGCAGGCAATAATAATCGACTTGTTACGAAATTTTGAATTCATTTTAATCCTTAAAAAAGTTAGTTGGTAAAATTTATATGAAAGTCACCTGCCAATGGCGTTGGCCTTGCAAGACAGCCGGGCATGGTCGTTACATGGTTAGGTTAAGCGGTACATCTGTTTCACAAAAACAGCAAACAGCACTCCGCGGCCGGATCATCTGTTCTGAACAAAATCGTCCCGCCGGTTCTGAGACCAAGCCAGTTCATCATGGCCAAAATTAAGCGGCTTTTCTTCGCCAAAGCTGATGGTGGTAATTCGCTCAGGGTTTATGCCGAGATTGATCAGGTACCTTTTGGCGCTTTGCGCCCTTCTCTCACCGAGAGCCATATTATATTCACTGGTACCCCGTTCATCGCAATTGCCCTGCACAACGATTGTGGCCTGGGTGTTTTGCCTCAAATACTGGGCATTACCTTCAATTCTGCTTATTTGATCCTTGCGGATATTTGAGCGGTCAAAATTAAAATATACCGGCAGCATGGGGCCGGTAGTGCGCCCTTCAAGGATGGTAAATGAATGAACCGGCGTCGGGGCGGGAGTATTCAATGATTCTTCGGTGCCGGGAGGAGTAGTGACAGTGGGGGCCTCATGTTGTGCAGTGGGGGCCGCAGATACTGCCGGGGATGGAGGAGTTGATTGGATTTTATGTTGACTGCACCCACCGGCTAATAATAAAAAAGACATGGCAAAGGTAAAAAACACGATGGTTCCAGAATATTTTTTAAGCATTATTCCCCTCCTTTTTTGGATAATTCGATAAAATCATTTCATTTATTTAGAAAAAATATAGACTATAGAAAACGCTTTGAAAAGACAACATATTTTTATTATTTTTTTAATATTTAACCATATTTTAACAAATAACAGGCGCTTAAGGTTAAAATTCCCCCTACATAATGGAATTTACGAAATGACTTAAATAGGTTACTATTTCTAATGAGTAGTCCGGTTATGATTTTGCGTTAAGAATGGTTGATAGTTTTACAGATAATGACAATACACCGCCATTCAGGGCCAAGGTTAATAATACGGTTTTTTAACAATATATCAATAAAAGTGTTTATACCATGTCATATATAGAACCAGAGTTAGACAGTCATAAATTTCTCAGCCAGATGCTGGCTTCCAATGAATTTGGTACATTTTTCGGGGTCAGCCCCAAGGTGCTGAAAGAGGTCTGGGCCCGGTTGACTTCTGCTGAAGGAGAATCGGTGACTCATGTCAGTATGGAGATAGGGGCTGACAATGATGTCTATAACCCGGTAAAAGATGTACTGCGGGAAATAAATATATTTGATCACGAAAATAAACTGGTCAGTAAATTTAATGACAAGATATTATACGGCCCGGCGAAAATCCCCAATTACAGCGGCGGTCTTGGGGTTCTGGCCGGTGATACCTTGAAGAGCTATGCCGACTGTCATCTGCCGGCGCTTGGTATCTCTCTTCTTTACCGTAAGGGGTATTTTTCACAACTGGTGGATTCCGAGGCTGGTCAGATCGCCCATGCCACCCAATGGCGGCCGGAGGAAACCCCTCACCTCTATCTCTTAAAAGACCCGGCTGATCCGCAGAAACCCCTCCAGGTAGAGATACCTTTTTTTGACCGCGGCAAACAAATTAAGGTGGTCGGCAACCTGTGGATGAAGCTGGAGGCTGCCAATGATCTCAGTTATTTTGTGCCTGAGATTCTGCTTGATTACAGTCTGCCTTCCGCCCCGGAATGGATTCGTAAAGCGGCTCAGCATCTTTACGAGAGCCGTTCGGAAAGAGCCAAGGCTATTCAGCGCCGTCTGCTGGGTGCGAGTGTCCTGCCGGTCATGAAGGCCCTGAATATTACCTCAAAGACTATTCATCTGAATGAACAGCATGGGGTTGCCGTAGTTCTCCATCTCATTGCCAGATATTTACAGGAGAAGCTGGGCGATGACTATATGCTGAAAAGTACGGATCAGGAGATTCTGGAGACGGCTAAACTCGCTGCCAACTGGGTTGTTTATACCATTCATACCCCGGTTAAGGCGGGCCATGATCGTTTCTACCGGGATATGTACGCTGAAATAGGCCACCCCTTCTGTAACCGTATTCTGGAGCTGCTGGCCGAGGAAGGCGAAAATCCCGACTTTTTCAATTTTACCTCTCTCGCCATGAAAATTAACCGGGCGGCTAACGGGGTAAGCCGTATACACCGCCTGGTTACCCAAAAACAATTCCCGCAATACGCCCACAAAATCAAGGCTGTTACCAACGGGGTTCATCATCTTACCTGGATCAGCGCCGCCAAGGCAGAGCTGTTTGATATCTTCCCGGAGTTTAAGGACTGGCGCATAAATCCCGGGGTCTTCGCCAGGGCGAAAGAACTTAAGACTAACGATAAATTCCGCACCTACCTTGAGCAGGCCTGGCTGACGGACACCGAAAAGTTGATTGATTTTATAAATCAAATGCTCATTGAGCATCGTCAGAAGATGCACACGACCTGGATTGATCCGCCTAATTTTTTCTCCCACCTTAAAGATTCTGAACGAGACCTCAGCCCAAAGGTGATGACCATTGGTTTTGCCCGCCGTTTTTCTACCTACAAAAGAGCCAATCTGGTTTTTGAGGATATTGACCGTCTGGCCGGGATTGTGAAAAAAAACAACTGGCCGGTGAACTTTGTCTTTGCCGGTAAGGCTCACCCGGCCGATGAACCGGGCAAGCATATTATTAAAAATATTATTGATACCCAGAAAGAACTCTATGACAAGTCGGACGGCCTCATCAAACTTATTTTTATCCCCGGCTACGATATGGCCATAGCCAAGATGATGGTGGCCGGAGTACACGCCTGGCTCAACAGCCCCAAGCGCCCCCTGGAGGCCAGCGGTACCAGCGGCATGAAGGCGGCCCTGAACGGGGTGCCGAACATCAGCACCATGGACGGCTGGTGGGTAGAGGGCTATAACCAGGGCCGCACCGGCTGGAAGTTCGGCCGGGAATGCGAGATATCCAACGCCTGTTTAAGCGAAGATTTATGCACTCTCCTCTTCACCGAGGATTCAGACTCTTTTTACAACCTCTTCCCCCGGATATTAAAAACATTTTACGATGAAACCAGCCGCCATGAATTAATTGATAAATGCATCATGAATATCGCCTTGAACGGCCCGGTGTTTAATACCCACCGCATGGCGGCCGAGTATGCCAAACTATATAACCTCAAGCTGGCTCCGGAAGTGGAGCAGCGTCTTGCCGCCTTCCGTAAACTATACGACAGCAATCGGCCGGGGAATATATAATGTCGTCCCTCTCTTTTCATATTGAGACCTTCGGCTGCCAGATGAATGATCGTGACTCGGAGATTATGGCCCAGCTCCTTGCTGAATTCTGCCGCCCGGCTCCCGGCCTCTTTGATGCCGATATTGTCATGATAAATACCTGCAGTATTCGTCAGAAGGCGGAACAAAAGGCTTTCAGCCTGCTGGGTACCCTGAAACAGTTGAAGAGCAGAAGACCGGAGATGATTATCGGGGTGGCGGGCTGTGTGGCTCAGCAGGAGGGCGATAAACTTCTGGCCCGCCTGCCCTATGTCGATCTGGTGCTTGGCACCCAGAATATCTATAAGCTGCCGGAGTTGATCAGCAAAATAAAATCCGGCCGTTGGCGGCAGACAGCGGTGAGCCAGTCAGCGGACTTTGAGATTCCGCCTTATCTGCCCGATCTGCGCCGCGGCCCTGATTATAAACGTTTTGTGACCATTATGCAGGGTTGCAATAATTTTTGTACCTACTGCGTGGTTCCCTATACCCGCGGCCGGGAGGTGAGCCGCAAGATGGCGGATATTCTGGCGGAAATTCGGCATCTGATTAGTCACGGGGTTAAAGAGATCACCCTGTTAGGGCAAAACGTCAATTCCTATGGCCATGATCTGGCCCGGCAGGTGAATTTTTCTACCCTGTTGCGGGAGACGGCGGCGGTGGAGGGGCTTAAACGGCTTCGTTTCACCACCTCCAACCCCAAGGATTTGAATGATGATTTGATTAAATGTTTTGCCGAGCTTGATATTATCTGTCCCCATTTTCACCTGCCGGTGCAATCCGGCTCCAATAATGTCTTGAAACGGATGAATCGTCACTACACTATTGAGCATTATCGGGACAGGGCCGCCGCCTTGCGGGCCGCCCGCCCGGATATTGCCCTCACCACCGATATAATTATTGGTTTTCCGGGCGAGACTGAAGATGATTTTCAGGCCACCATGGCTCTGGTGCGGGAGATACGCTATCACGGGGCTTATTCATTTAAATATTCCGACCGGCCCCAGGCCCGTTCCGCGGCTTTTGCCGATAAATTGCCGGAGGAGGTCAAAAGCCGCCGTTTATCGCTCCTGCAAGAGGAGATAAACCGCATCGCGGCGGAGCGTAATAAAGAATATGTGGGCCGGGTTGAAGAGGTAATGATTGAAGGGAAAAGCCGCCACAATCCAGGGCAGTGGAGCGGTCGAACCACCGCTAATCAAATCGTTAATTTTAAAAGCAGCGCCTCTCTAAACCCTGGTGATCTTGTCGATATCACAATTACCGAGGCCTGCCGGCATTCATTAAGAGGCCAACATGATTGATCTTCATTCACACACGTTTTTCAGCGATGGCGAGCTGGTACCCTCGGAGCATCTGCGCCGGGTTGAAGCCATGGGCTATGAGGCTATGGCCATCACCGACCATGCCGATTCCTCGAATCTCGATTTCATCATTCCCCGGATTGTCCGGGCCGCGGCTGACTGGAACCGTCATTCCACCACCCGGATGATTGCCGGTATTGAATTAACCCATGTCCAGCCGCCCCTGATTGCCCGGCTCACCGCCCAGGCCCGTGAACTGGGAGCCCAGCTGGTGGTGGTGCATGGCGAGACAATTGTTGAACCGGTTGCCCCCGGCACCAATCTGGCAGCCATTGAGGCAAAAGTGGATATTCTGGCCCATCCCGGTCTCATCAGCGCCGAGGAGATGGAACTTGCCGCGCTCAGGGGAGTCTGCATCGAAATATCGGGCCGCAAGGGCCATTGTTTGACCAATGGCCATATCGTTCGATTAGCGGCTGCCGCCGGGGCTGATCTGGTCTTGGATTCCGACGCCCACGGCCCCGATGACTTTATGACTCAAGAGAGGGCGGATAATATTGCCTATGGAGCTGGTCTTAATCCGCCGGGCCTGGAGGCTGTGCGCCGGAATATGAAACGCCTGACTGCCAGGATTTTTAAGGACTTACCGGCCAGTGGATAATAACGATATGGCTCCCGCCCTCTATCAGAAGCGGGTGGCGAGGGCCGGTATCTTTCTAACCCGCCGCCTTAATACTGCCCCGGAGATCATGCTGATTATGGGAAGCGGCCAGGGTACTCTGCCGTCGGATCTTACGATCAGTAACGAGATCCCCTATGAGTTAATTCCCGGCCTGCCATCGGCCACCGCCCCCGGTCATAAGGGGCGCTTAATCAGCGGTAGAATCAGCTCCAGGGAGATAATTATCTTTCAGGGCCGGCTGCATTATTATGAGGGATATTCGTTTAAAGAGGTGGCATTACCCGTCCGCCTGGGGGCGTACCTCGGCTGCCGGACACTTCTTGCCGCCAATACCGCCGGCGGCCTGAGCCCTGAACTGCGGGTCGGCGGCCTGATGATGATTCGAGATCACCTTAATTTCATGGGCGGTAATCCCCTGCGCGGCATGAATAATGAGGACTGGGGGCCGCGTTTCCCGGATATGTCTAAGGCCTACGATGAACAGATTATCAGCCGGGCTTTGAATCATGCCGCCCGGCTGGGACTTGAAGATTTCAGTACCGGAATTTACGCCGCCATTCCCGGCCCCAGCTTAGAGACCCCGGCCGAGACCAGGTTTTTGATTAATTGCGGCGCTCAGGCCGTGGGTATGTCCACCGTCCCGGAAATTATCGCGGCCCGGCATGCCGGTATGCGGGCCGCGGCCATCTCCATAATTGCCAACATCAACGATCCTGACAACCCGCGGCCCGTTATCATGGCTGAGGTGCTGAGCGAGGTTAAACGGGCTCAGGGCAATTTACTGCGTCTGATAAATGAGTTGCTGCCGACAATTTAAGTCCTGTACCCTCCGTTACCAAAAAACTTATTCACCTTCAAATTCAGTGAGGGAATATACACTATATCCCTTGTCGCGCAGTTTGGCTTCGCCGCCCACATCGGGCAAATTGACAATAAAGGCCATCTCCGCCACCGTGGCCCCTAACTTCTCTACCAGAGCGGCGGCGGCCAGGGCCGTACCGCCGGTGGCCAGCAGGTCGTCAACCAGCAATACTCTTGCCCCTGCTTTTAAGGCATCCTGGTGAATTTCTATGCTGTCGGTGCCGTATTCCAGGGCGTATTCCTGGCTGTAAACATCAGCGGGCAGCTTGCCGGCCTTGCGGATAGGGGCAAAGCCCTTGCCGAGGGTATAGGAGAGAGCGCCGCCCATAATAAAACCGCGGGCCTCAATACCGACAATTATATCGTAGTCCACTTCACCGTTTATATAACGCTGGGTCAGATTGTCGATTACCAGCCGGAAGCCCACCGGCTCTTTAATCAGGGTGGTTATATCACGGAACATAATCCCCTTCTTGGGGTAATCAGGTATTGAACGGATTAATGATTTAATTGGCATTCTTTTCTCCTTTGGTATTTTTCTCTTGTTGTTTCTTAACTGCAGATATCGTCATAATCCGCAATCAGGGGGATTGTCTCGCAGAAGAGACGAATAACATTATGGGCGTTTTTACTCATGGTCTCCATAATCATCTCCCAGGTTACCGGCTCCTCATCTTCGTGCCAGCAGTCATAATCGGTTGACATGGCCACGGCGGCGTAGTGAATTTTTTGTTCCCTGGCCAGATTAACCTCGGGTACGGTACTCATATTGATGACATCGGCCTGCCAGCTCCGGAACATATGGCTCTCGGCCCTGGTGGAGAATCGCGGCCCCTCAATGGTGATAACCGTCTTGTCCGGGTGACATGGAAGAGACAGGGCCTTGGCCTGTTGCAATAATAACCGGCGCAAATTCGGGCAGAAAGGCTCGGCCATGGGGGTATGCACCACCTGGCCCTGATCAAAAAAGGTATTTTCCCGCCGCTTGGTAAAATCAATAAACTGAGATGGTAATACCAGGTGGCCGGGCTCTATCTCCCGGCGCAGGGAGCCTACGGCGGTGGCCGCCAGAATATGGGTACAGCCCATCTCTTTTAAGGCGTAAATATTGGCCCTGAAATTAACCGCGCCGGGATATATGGAATGATCCCGGCCATGGCGGGCCAGAATAACTACTTCAACCCCGCCAATACGGCCGCAAGTCAGGTTCGACGAGGGGCGGCCGTAAAGGTTTTCTGTCTCTACCTCAACAGCATCTTTTAGAATATCAGGCTCATCAAGCCCGGAACCGCCGATAATACCCACCTTCACCGTCATTCAGTCTCCTCCTTTGCCTTTGCCGTCAGCGCTCTATGCCCCCTGCCCTGCATCTCTACAGTATTGCCGGCCATGGGGGTGGAAGTTTATTTAATATTTAATCGCTGACCTTTTGTCAGTCAAATTTAATGGGGCAGCTCTTGGCGCTTATCCCGCGTTTAATGACCTCCCGATGGTAGGCCTCAAGAATATCCCTTCTTTTAAGCATCCCCAAGACCCATGGTGAGTTTTTATCTTCCACCACCGGGATTTCATCAAAGCCCTTAATATCAAAAATCCGCATGGCATCGTAGAGATTATCCTCCGGAGTAACAAAAATTACATTACGGGCGCAGACCTTGCCCACCGTGGCGTTACAGCGCAATTTTTCATCATGGAGAACGGTCTTGACGTCCTGCAGGGAGACAATACCGGTCATCATGCCGGTTTCGTTAATAACCGGGAAATAGAAGCCGTCCTTGGCCATGGAGAATATCTTCAATAATTGATCCACATTGGCGTTTTCACTTATAAAATTAACATCCTCATCAAGCAGTGTACCCACCTTGATGGATTTCATGATGGCAGTCTCCCGGCCCTCATGAATATCAATACCCTCGCGGGTGAAATCCACGGTATCAATGGAATCTTTACAGAGCCAGTGGGCTACGGTGGTGCCGATTATGCTGCTTAACATGACCGGAATAATAATTCGATAATCACCGGTCATCTCAAAGAGCAGGAAGATGGCGGTGAGCGGTGAATGGGTGGAAGCGGCCAGAAAGGCGCCTACCCCCACCGCGGCATAGGCACCGGCAGCTGCGGTATGCAGGGGGAAAAGATGATGAACCACCCCGCCGAAGGCCCCGCCCGCCACCGCGCCGATAAACAACGCCGGGGCGAAAGTTCCGCCGGAGCCCCCGGCCCCCAGGGTAATGGGGGGGGCGGCAATCTTTAAAAATATCAGCACCGCCATGACCCACAGCACGGCGTGACCAGCCAGCACTATCTTGATATATTCGTAACCGTCCCCCATTACGTTGGGGAAAAAGATGGCGATAAGCCCCACTAAAAAAGCCCCGACGATGGGCTTGAACTGAGGATGGATATTCCAGTTGGCAAATAAATCGCGGGTCTTGTAAAAAAACCGAATATGCAAAACGGCAATAATGCCCATAAACAGCCCCATAAGCATATAGAGAGGCAGCTCGGCAAATGATGAAACCAGGTGGTAAGGCGGAATCTGGAAGACCGGACTCTCGCCGTAATAGGCCCTCGATACCACGGTGGCAATGGCCGATGAGACAACGAGGGCCGAGAATGATGATATTTCATAGGTGCCTAACAGGACTATTTCAGCCGCGAAAAACACCCCGGCAATGGGGGCGTTAAAGACGGCGGCAATGGCCCCGGCACTGCCGGCGGCAATATAAATCTTCATGCGCTCCCCGGACACTCGGAAGAACTGGCCGCACTGCGACCCCAAGGCCCCGCCAACCAGGGCGATGGGGCCCTCAACCCCGGCGGAGTTGCCGGTACCAATGGTAAGCGAACATGATAATATCTTTAAGATAATAGTTCTGAAACGTATATAGCCCCCCTCCATATTTACCTTGCGCAGAAATTTGGGCAGACCATAACCGTTTATTTCACCGGGGAAGAACAAAGACAGAGGAATGAGCAGAATCATGCCGCATATGGGAACCAGGGGCAGGAGGAGGATATGCCAGCCCCCGTGCTGGGCGTAGGAATAGCCGTTTACAAAAATTATTTTATGCACCAATTCCAGGACGCTGCGAAACAGGATGCTGACCAGCCCGGCACCGGCACCTATAAAGGAGGCAATAAGTACCATGAGCGTGTTTTCGCCCGGCATAAAATTTTTCATTCTAAGGTGCATTAAGTTACCAGTCCTTTTACTTGGGTCATGAAATAATCATCTGTCATTCCGGCGATAAAATCGCGGACAATACCGGCCGGGGGGGTGGCCGCGATCCGTTCGGCACTCAGGTGGGAGACAAAGGCCTCAAAGATCTCCGGCCCGCGTTTTGAGTTCTGAAAATGCCGCAGACAGGCGTTAAATAATTGTTGGTAATACTCGGCTATTTTCTCCGCGCCCTTTTTAATTGCCGGATTCAAATAGATATATTGATAATTAAAGGCCTTCAGCTCCCGTAAGGCCTCCGAAACCTCAGGGCTGAAGGCGATATAGTCTTTCATATGGCTTCTGTCAATGAGATCCGTGACCAGACGATAGACAATGGTGCCGTTGGTGCTGCCCATGACCTCGGTACAGGAGGCCGGAATATCCTCCCGCTTAATAAGATTCAGCTCAATGGCGTCCTCTATATCGCGGCCGATATAGGCGATGGTATCGGCCATGCGCACCACGCAGCCCTCCATGGTGGCGGGCCGGATCTCCAGGGCGGGATTTTCACCCTTCTGACGGCATTGCCAGTCAAAATCGGCGAAGGTTTTACGGCATTCAGGGCGCAGCATCTGCTGGTGAATCTCACCATCATGGCAGAGAATACCGTCTAAGGTCTGGAGGGTCAGATTAAGCCCCCGGCCCTGTTTCTCAATATTGTCAAGAAAACGGACACTTTGCAGATTATGCAGGAAATACGGCAGACCATGACTGCGGCAGATTTTTGAGAGAATCGTTTCGCCGTCATGGCCAAAGGGCGGGTGACCGATATCATGCCCCAGGGCAATGGCCTCGATGAGATCCTCATTCAGGCCGAGAAAACGGCCAATGGTGCGGCCAATCTTGGAGACTAACTGCACATGCAGAACCCGATGGGTAATATGATCATTCCTGACCATATAAAAGACCTGGGTTTTGTCTATATAACGGGTATAGGCCTTGGAATGCAGAATACGGTCGGCATCGGTGGCAAAATCCAGGCGGTAGCCGCCCTGCTCGTCTGCCCGGCGGCGAATAGCGGCGGCGCTGAGACAGGCCACGGGCCTTAGAAAATCTTTTTCCCGCTCCTTAAGTTCCTGGCGAATAGCGCTTAACATCATCAAGCGGGGGCGGTAACGTCAACGGCCTCTATATAGCTGGTGTTAACGCCGATAAAATTGGATTTCAGACTAAACGGTCTCTTAAACCATTTATCTTCTTTTTTGATTATTTCAACTATGGCCGCCTTCTGTAAGGGCAGGAAACGGTCGTGCGATTTTTTTTGCACGGCACCGTTCACCACCCCGCTTATTTCAAAATATGAACTGCCCATGGTGTTGGCAATAATTTTGATATTTGAGTTTTGTTCTCCGGTTTTGGCCTGGATATTTTCTGCCCTTGTCCGTTCATCATCACGGCCCAGGGTGATGAATTCATCATAAAAGGCGATAACAGCACTTAATCTAAGTTGCAGGCTGCCATAACTTTCATAAAGAGCGCCGCCGGAGAGCATGAGCCGCGCTTCGTGGAGAAGAAGGGCATCTTTAAAATATCTGGCCTGTTGCTGATTTTTCCAGAACGTACTGGAACTATTAAACAAATCCGTTGTACGGAGGGCGGAATTAGGGACATCAATGCAGCCTGAATAGCGTTTACCAAGAGAAGTAATTATGGTAACCTGCCGTTGTAATTCATTCATTTTCTACCAATCCCCCTTAAACAAGAATAATTGTGTCATTTATATTTACAGGCCTTTGTTTGTCAACCATTATCTATTAATAGAAAGTAACTATTCAGCAGCACCCCATCTTTGTCCATTTAGGCCTTTTCGAATACGTCCATGCTTCAAAATCCTAAATGAACAGGAAAGCGTATACTCCGAACCAGGAGCACTGCCGAACAGTAACGGCTACCAGTTTAGGGAAATTTATTGCCCCTGCAGAATTGTTACAATAGAAAATACAAAAAATACAAAAAATACGGAAAATGGAAATTTACATGGCTCCCTTAAGGGGAATAACTGATTGTATTTACCGCACCACCTTTCTGCGCTATTTTAAAGGGGTGGATCGGGTAATGGCTCCCTTTATAAGTTCACT
>DRPV01000243.1 GCA_011330685.1 Desulfobacterales bacterium | reverse complement strand
CGTCTGTCTGAGTGAGGAACGAACGAGTTTAGCAATTTTTGCGTAGCGAGCTTAGAAAATCAAAGAATTTTTCACTCCTTAGCGTAGAAGACAGTCCTATTACCCGGATTTAATTAGATGCAATTTCCTAACCGGACACTACTGAGAATTTGTAACTGTTCAGGAAAATTTATTGCCCCTGCTGAACAGTTACCAGTATTTAAGTAAATTAAAAGTGATCTGTCGTCTATTCATTTGTAGTTCAACGTGCTGCTACCCAACCACCGTCAACGAATATTGTTTGTCCGGTGACGAAATCTGAAGCTCCACTGGAAAGATAAATTACTGCTCCCAGCAAGTCCTCAGTTGTAGCAAGCCTCCTCAATGGTATGCGGGCAAGAACTTTTTCTAACATTGGCCCTTGCAACGTCGCTTGACGACTGGGAGTGTTTACGGCCGTTGGTGCAATGGCATTTACTCTGATGCCATGAGGAGCCCACTCCATGGCAAGGGCCTCGGTAAGATGGTTAATTCCGGCTTTAAGTCCAGCATAAACGGCTCGACCTGGTACGATGCTTTTGCTTAAAGTGGAGCTAAGATTAATTATTTTTCCATAACCTTGTTCACGCATGATTGAGCCGATAGTCTGGCAGCAGAAAAACAGGCCTTTAAAACCCGTGTCTAACATTGTGTCCCAATCTGTTTCAGAAACCTCCCATGCGGGTTTTGTGACAGCATAACCGGCATTGTTGATTAGGATGTCAACTTTACCTGCGTTTGCTTTTATAAATGCCTTTAGCCCTTTAATCTCTGAAACATTTTGGATGTCAACTGTATATGTTTGAACTTTGCGGCCAGTTTTAGCCGCAATTTTTTTTACTTCTAACAGCCTTTCTTCACGGCGGCTGCAAATAATAATATCAGCGCCGGCTTCTGCCAGACCAACAGCCATGTCACGGCCAATACCTTCACTTGCGCCGGTAATGACGGCAACCTTGTTGGTGAGGTCAAATTTCTTATAACGATCCTGCACCTTACTTCTCCATTATTTCTTGTCTGCTGCGGTTAGTATATAATTTTCTGATATTCGTTTTTAACATGGGCCCAGTTGGTAAAAGCATCTTTTTCGCATACTAAATAAAATTTAGTCGGCTAAGTATTTTACTATGACTATATTAGCTTTTATATCATATATTGCGCTCTGTGCCCATAAATTTAATATGTGGATACTCTCCTTCCTCATTTTGTAATGGTGGTGTCGGGAATTTTCAGGGCGAAACATAACCATATGATACTATAATATTTTGCGACTAAATTGAATAACCGCTATCACAAAAAAGTCTTCCGAATAAAAAAACCCGCTAACCATTGCTGGCTGCGGGTTTATATGACTTTGTGCAAGTCTTTGGATATTTAAATGGTGCCGGAGCTCGGAATCGAACCGAGACGGGGTCGCCCCCGCGGGATTTTGAGTCCCGTGCGTCTACCAGTTTCACCACTCCGGCATTTAAGAATTATTGAATATAGATGGGCCTATACATTATGTCAAGATTTTTTAGGGCTTAGCGCTTTCTCTGATAAGTAAGATAATAATGGCGCACCATGCGGATGTAATGTCTGGTTTCGCTGATGTCGGGAATGGTTCTGGTGGATAGAACCCGGTCAAGTCCGGCGTTATAGGAGGCCAGGATAAGATCCAGATTACCGTTGAAGAGGCGGGATAATTTTTTCAGATAACGGGAGCCGCCAAAGATATTTTCTCTGGGATCGTAACGGTCGTTGACGTTCATGTCTCTCGCGGTTTCCGGCATTAACTGCATCAGGCCCACAGCGCCTTTGGCCGAGACGGCATAGGGGTTAAAATCGGATTCCTTCTTAATAACGGCCTTAATAAGCAGGGGATCAAGATTAAAGAAACGGGCTGCCTCCCTTATACTGTTGTCGTAGCGTGATTCCCGGCTGTTATCGCGGGGCGCGCGCTCCCCGTTGAGCGGGCGGTAAAGGGGATTGCTCGGCACGTTGCTGAAATGGATAATCCCGTTGGTGTCGGTATAGGAATAGATGGTGGCCGCTGCCTGCCGTGGGCCGGCAAAGATCAAAAAGAGGGCCGGAATGATCGGCCATATTATATCTTTAATCCGCATAATGTATGTAACTTCCAGAGGCCCGATTCCTCAGGCGCTGCGAAATATGAAAGTCATGGCAGGACCACAGGACAAAGCACTCCTGGCAGGTGACTTTCATATAAAAAGGTCTAAGACCGGGCGTTATTGCCTCACCTGTTTCTCCTATTATAGTTGTAAAAAAACTAAATATCCAGAAAAGTGCGGTCTTGATTAAAAATTTCGCAGCCGGAATCCGTTACCAGGGCCATATTCTCAAGGCGTACTCCGCCCCAGCCCTCTATATATATACCGGGTTCAACGGTTACTACCATATCGGCGGCCAATTTTTTACGGCTGCCAGGGGAGAGCCTGGGCTCCTCATGGACAGCGATTCCCACCCCATGTCCCAGGCTGTGGCCAAAATTATCTCCAAACCCGGCTTGGCTGATTACGGAACGGGCGGCTTTGTCCACCTCCCGACCGCTGACCCCGGCCCGTAAGGCCTTGATTCCGGTGAGCTGCGCCTTCCTGACGAGACGGAAAATCTCCACAGTCCGGGTCTTCGGTGTGCCTAAGATTACGCTGCGGGTCATATCTGAACAATAGTTGTTTAAGATCAGGCCCATGTCAATAATAATCGGCAGCCCCTCTCCTAACTGTTGTTGGCCGGGAGTGGCGTGTGGCTTGGCACCATTGGGGCCGGCCGCGACGATGGTCTCAAAACTGGGGCGCTCCGCTCCATGAGCCCGCATGGCGTTTTCGAGCCGCATCGCCGTTTCAATCTCGGTATCATGGGGCCGCAGAGTAGGCAATATCTCCTGAAAGACCGCTTCATTCAGTAAGACTGACTGGCGGATAAGTTCAATTTCCCGCTGACTTTTCACCACTCGCAGCCTCTCGATAAAATTCTCACAGCCCTGAAGTTCGATATGGTGTTTGCGACATAATTTTGTCAGGCGCAGCACCTGGCTGTAGAGAATATAATGGGATTCAAAGGCGAGACGTTTAACGGCCAGCCGGGGGAGGAGTTTATTGAGCAGGGGCAGGAGACCGCCTTTATAAGTCCGAATCTTAAAGCCCGCCGCCTCTTGCCGGGCCTGCAGGGTGTAGCGGGAGTCGGTAAGTAAAAACGGCTGCCCGGCGCGGGGAATGAGCAGAAAGCCCGAAGACTCGTTAATGGTGTAATCAGGGGCGTTAAAGCCGCTCAGGTACAGGCGATTATCCGGCTGGCCAATCAAGACGGCATCAAGTTTCCGACGGCGGAGACGGGCTTGGACGAGTTTTATTTTTTCCATTGCGTTACTTGAGGGAATTTTCGTAAGCGCCTCTGAAACGCTCACACCTTGAGGGCGTAAACTTTATCGGCGGCGGAGACGGCTGATAAGTAAGGTTATTAGATAGGCTCCACCGGCCAGGACGATGATAACCGGGCCGCTGGGCAGGTCAAGACTATAACTCCAGGCCAGGCCGCCGCTGATAAAAATCATGCAGAGCAGGCTGGCCATCACCATCATCCGGCCGAGACGGTTAACAAAATGACCGGCAATGGCGGCGGGCAGGGTAAGAAGAGCTACTACCATGACGATTCCCACCACCCGCACCAGAAGAACCACGGCCAGGGCGATCATCATCAGGAGGGCGAGATAATAAAATTTGGTGTTAAGGCCGCGCAGGCGGGCGTATTCCTCGTCAAAGCAAACGGCCATAAAATTATGGTAGAGCAACCATACCGCCGTAACTATCACTATATCGAGCAGAATCATCAACCAGAGATCACTCTTGGAAACTAACAGAATATTACCAAAGAGATAGCTCATCGGGTCGATATAGCCTGGAGTTTTGGCGATAAACAACAGGCCTACTGCCATGCCGATGGCCCAGATAGCACCAATTACCGTATCCTCCCGCTGCTTGGTATACATACTCACCAGGCCGATAATCAGGGCGGCAAGAATGGCGGCAACCAAGGCCCCGTAGATGGGATCAAGCCAGGCCAGGTGCCAGACCTTCTGGGCGTAAAGAGCTATACCGATACCACCGAGAACGCAATGGGCAATGGCTCCGGCAATATAGGTAATCCGCCGAACTACCACGTAGCTTCCCACAATACCGAAGGTGACGCTGGCTAAAATTCCGGCGATGAGGGCGTAACGCAGGAAGGGCATCTGGTTGTTGGCAATGGCGGCCAGAAAATCAGACATGCGTATGGCCCTCCGTGGAGCAGCGATGATCGTGACGAATCATCTGGGAATCGCTGCCGTACATATCCTGAATCATCTTGCCGGTAATTTCGCTGGTGGGATGAATATGAACCTGGCCATGGACACAGATTACCGATTGAAAAAATTTAGAGGTAAAACCAAGGTCATGGGTAACGAGGACAACGGCCATGCGCCGGCTTAAACACCGGAGAATTTCCATGAGGCTGCCCTCCACCTGAGCGTCAATACTGGCGGTGGGCTCGTCCATAATCAGGAGCTTAACGGCCGAGGTAAGAGCCCGGGCGATGAGCACACGCTGCTGCTGGCCGCCGGATAATTCGGCGAAACTACTCTGAGCGTGAGAGTCCATATCCATCTCGGCCAGGGCCTGGTGAGCGGCCTGGTAATCCGCCCGGCAATAGCGCCTTGCCCGGCCGTCTAAGCGGCCCATGAGGGTGACATCCAAGGCGCTTACCGGAAAGAGAGGGTCGAATTTGGCGTATTGCGGTACATATCCCACTTGGGAGCGGGTAACCTCCGGCGGCCCGCCGAGGAGCAGTACCCGGCCCCGATCCGGGCGCAGGAGACCAAGGATTAATTTAACCAGGGTTGATTTACCTCCGCCGTTGGGCCCCACTATGCAGGTGGAGGTAAATTGGGCCACCGAGATATTTACCTTACTTAGAATGGGCTGCTGAGGATTATAAGAAAAGTCAAGCCCGCTGATCTCAATTACCGGCTCTGTATCGGGGGCGGTGGTCATTTTTTTAAGGCGCTTTGCAGGGCCAGGGCAATTTTGTTGAAATTCTGTAAGATGTCGGGAGCCATGGGGTCTAAGGGTAGAACAGTACCGTTAATTGCCCTTGCCACCACCCTTGCGGAGCGCTGATCGAATTCAGGCTGAGTAAAGATAATTTTTACGCCGTCTTTTTTCGCCTGTTTGATTAAACGGCTCAGTTGTTGGGGGGAGGGATCGCCGCCGTTGACCTCTACCGCCCGCTGGTGCAGACCGTAGGCGGCGCCAAAATAGGCAAAGGCGGGATGAAAAACATAAAATGTCCGGCCGGCAAAGGGGCGCAGCAGGGTTTTAATCCGGGAGTCTAATTGTTGAATACGTTTATCCAGGGCCTGGTGGCGTTTAGTGTATTCCAGGCGGTGGGCTGGATCAAGGCGGCATAAGGCGGCGGTGATGGTTGCCGTCTGGCGGCGTAGCAGGGGTGGGGACATCCAGACATGGGGGTCAATATCGCCGTCCTTATCATGGCGCAGGGTCAGACCGGCGTCTAAATTAATTATTTTCAGCTGTTTGTCACGGCTCTTAATCTGGGCAACGAGCCTCTTCTCAAAGGGCAGGCCGCTGACGAACAGAGCGGCCGCCTGCTCTAATTTCATAATCTGCCGGGGCCGGGGTGCAAAGGTATGGGGATTCTGACCGCTCTTGATGAGGGAATAGACTTTCACGAAATTCCCGCCGATCTTTTTGACGATGGAGGCGTGGGGCGGGATAACGGTAACAACCCGCAACGGGGCGGCGGCCAGCGGCCCGCAGAGGAAGAAAAATATGATGAACGCCAGGCAGTTATTTTTAGTATTTTTAGTATTAACGATAAATTTCATAAACGTTTAACCCCTCAGTGAATATTATAGAACAGCCAACAATAACATAAAAAATTATATAATGAGTGGTTTTGTCAAAAAAGTCCCATAATGGTATGCAGCAACAGGGCGCGTCCGGTGATAAAAAAGAGCATGGAGACCAGAGCGGCGGCGGGGACGGTAATGAGCCAGGCCCCGAATATGCGTTTGGTTACATTACGGTCAATGCCGGAAGTTCCCCTGGCCAGACCGATACCGATAATCGCCCCCACCAGGGTGTGGGTAGTGGAGATAGGCAGCCCCAGGCGGCTGCACGATAAGACGGTAAAGGTGGTGGCAATATCGGCGGCCACCCCCCGGGAGGGTGTGATCTCGGTAATGTCAGTGCCTACTGTTGCCATTACGCGGTAGCCATAGGTTGCCAGGCCAACGACAATACCGATACCACCTAGAACCATAATCCAGAATGGTACCCCGACCTTCATGGACAGGGTACCGGTCTGGAGGATATTCACCACCGCTGACAGAGGGCCCACGGCGTTGGCCACGTCATTGGAGCCATGGGCAAAGGCCACCGAACAGGAGCTGATGACGACCAGCGGCATGAACGTCTTCTCCACCTGCTCTAACTGCTGGGCGATGGATTTTTCACTGTGAGCGGCAAGAGCGCGGCGGAGATAAAATTTGGAGAATATCGCTGCGCTTAAAGAAATGCCAAAGGCGATTAAGATGGTATTGTTGTCTGTCAGCCAGCTTATATTATGGATAACATGCTTTAACCCCTTGTATATAGTGCCTAAAGTCACAATAAAGGCCAAACAGAAAACGATGAAAGGGGTTATCTTCTTTGCCGCGTGAATCGGCCTGGCACTACCGAGAATGGTCTTGCTGATAAAATTAAAGATCAAAAATCCCATTATACCGCCGACAATGGGCGAGATGAACCAGGAAGAGACAATCTTACCCATAGTCACCCAGCTCACTGCCCCGAAACCGGCGGCGATGATGCCGAATCCGGCTACCGCCCCCACTATGGAGTGGGTGGTTGATACCGGCAGCCCGGCCCAGGAAGAGACATTGAGCCAGATGGAGGCGGCCAGCAGGGCTCCGGCCATTCCGATGATGAAGATGGCCGCCCCTTCATGGGGAGCCATGCCCGGCAGGTGGGCAAGAACCTGGGGGTCGACAATCCCCTTGCGCACCGTATTAGTAACATGGGAGCCCACCAGTACCGCGCCGGCAAATTCGCAGATTCCGGCGGCGATAATGGCCTTCTTGATCGTTATCGATTTTGAGCCCACGGCATCGGCCATGGAATTGGCGACATCATTGGCACCGATATTCCAGGCCATATAGAAGCCCATGAGGGCGGTTATCCCCAGAACTATACTCTCTTCCATACTCTTTCCTTATTGGGTAGCTTGTCTCGTCAATCAGAGCCGGCCAACTGCTTTACGCGGGGTTGGAATGTGTGCAGGGTGGTGTTCATGAAGCGCTTACCTATTTTACAATCATGTTGCGCAGCATATCACCGGCGTTTTCCGCTTTATTGGCCACATCACCGAGGGTCAACAGCATTTTCTCGTAAAAAATGATGGTCAGGGGATCTAATTCACTCTCAAGATTGTATATGTCGATGGAGAGGTTACGGGCCATACGATCCGCCTTCCATTCCTCCTCCCCGAGATCTTCTATATAATGGAGCACCAAATCGGCTTCGGCACCGCCGAATGAGGTGTCGGCCAGGCTTTGTAATTCCACCGTTGCCGTAAGCAGGGTGGCGGTAACCTGAAAGACCTGGTTGACGAAAGTTAAGAATTTTTCATGCAG
Organism: Desulfobacterales bacterium; assembly: GCA_011330685.1. Classification (GTDB taxonomy): domain Bacteria; phylum Desulfobacterota; class Desulfobulbia; order Desulfobulbales; family VMSU01; genus JAADIV01. The sequence goes on along the minus strand of DRPV01000243.1, from coordinate 6,310 downwards.
TGAAGAATGAAGCCTGGTTTTTCTGATCATCAGAATAACCGCGAAATCTTCCGCCTTGTCGGCAATTTTGTCCTGACAATGAAGAAAGGCGTCGAGATCAGCCCGATCCACGGGCATAAAATAACGGCGTGGTAGCTGCTTGCGGATGGAATGTTTTATATTGTCGGCCTCAAATTCCAGCTTGGAAACCTTATCCTGCAAGACGCGAATTTTGGGGTAATCCTCATCGATCAAGGCTTCGAGAAGCGGCCAGATCATCTCCACGCATTCATGTACCTTTTTGGAATGCTCAACCAGCGGCCCAAAGGGGGATTTGCCGAACAAGTCTTGAATAATTCCCATACAGTTACCTCACTCAATATTATTTTCAGGGTGTTTTCGTATACCAGAGTATATAAGATATGGAAAGAAAGATAAAAGAAAAATTCAGATCCGTTTTTCTTGCTTACCAGCACAGGTGAAACCATAAACGACGACTCCAGAGCGGGAAAAATGTCTGCCCATGTCTTTATTTTTGCAGGTTTTTCACCTCATCCAAAAAAAAAATACCCCTCCCTTGATTTTTCAAAAATCGTCCCTATAGTTTTGGCCATCCCGCGCAGTGGTGTACTCTGTGTTTATATGAAAATCGTCTGCAAAGGTGTTGGCCTTGCCGCGATTTTCATGTTTCGTTGTGTCTATAAGACTGGGCATGACTATTACATCTAAACCCAGATACTCACGAAAGCGGGATAATTTTAGGATAAGGCAAAAACGTAAGATTGATGCATCAAAATTACCTTAATAAATAATTAATCATTAACTCATGAATGGAGGCAGTATCATGAAAATTCGTCCATTAAACGATCGCATTTTAGTGCAGCGGCTGGAGCAGGAAGAAAAGACTTCTGGTGGAATTATCATCCCGGACAGCGCCAAGGAAAAACCGGCTGAGGGCAAGGTTATCGCCGTTGGCAACGGTAAGATGAATGACGATGGCAAAAGAGTGGCTCTTGAGGTCAAAGAGGGCGATCAGGTCTTGTTCAGCAAATACGGCGGCACTGATGTAAAGGTAGACGGTGTGGACTATCTCATCATGCGTGAAGATGATATTCTGGGCATCATAGAATAATTGTAACAGTTTGGCCGGGGCGGGTAAACTGCCCTGAACCGTTACGAATAATTTTTGATTAACAATTTGATTGTTTAAGGAGAATAACAATGGCTAAAGAAATAAAATATAGTGTTAAAGCTCGGGAATCCCTCCTTGTTGGAGTAAACGCCCTGGCTAACGCCGTCAAGGTAACTTTAGGGCCCAAGGGCCGCAATGTCCTGCTGGACAAGTCTTTTGGTGCCCCCACCATGACGAAAGACGGGGTCAGCGTTGCCAAGGAAGTTGAGCTGGAAGATAAATTCGAGAATATGGGCGCTCAGATGGTTAAGGAGGTTGCCTCCAAGACCAGTGATGTTGCCGGTGACGGTACCACCACCGCTACTCTGCTGGCCCAGGCCATTTTCCGTGAAGGTGTTAAACTGGTAGCTGCCGGTAATAATCCCATGGAGATTAAACGTGGTATTGACAAGAGTGTCTCGGCTGTTGTTGCTGAGCTGGGTAAGATTGCCAAGCCCACCAAGGAGCAGAAGGAGATTGCCCAGGTCGGCACCATCTCCGCTAATAATGATGACACCATCGGTAATATTATCGCTGAGGCCATGGACAAGGTCGGCAAGGAAGGTGTTATTACCGTTGAAGAGGCCAAGAGCATGGAGACCTCGCTCGATGTTGTTGAGGGTATGCAGTTTGACCGTGGTTATCTCTCCCCCTATTTTGTCACCGATCCTGACAAAATGGAGGTTAACATGGAGGATCCTTTGATTCTCATCAATGAGAAGAAAATCAGCTCCATGAAGGATCTGCTGCCCATTTTGGAGCAGGTTGCCAAGATGGGTAAGCCCTTGTGCATTATCGCCGAGGATGTCGATGGCGAGGCTCTGGCTACCCTGGTAGTTAACAAATTGCGTGGTACCCTGAATATAGCTGCTATCAAGGCTCCCGGCTTTGGTGATCGCCGGAAGGCCATGCTGGAGGATATCGCTATCCTCACCGGTGGTCAGGTAATTACCGAAGACCTTGGGATTAAACTGGAGAATATTACGGTTAACGACCTTGGTACTGCCAAGCGTATTGTCATTGATAAGGACAACAGTACCATCATTGACGGCGCTGGTGATAAGGATAAACTTGCCGGTCGGGTTAAGCAGATTCGGACTCAGATTGAGGATTCCACCTCTGATTACGATCGTGAGAAGCTCCAGGAGCGTTTAGCCAAACTGATTGGCGGGGTTGCGGTAATTAATGTCGGCGCGGCCACTGAGATTGAGATGAAGGAGAAGAAAGCCAGGGTTGAAGATGCCTTGAATGCCACGCGGGCCGCGGTAGAAGAGGGGATTGTCGCCGGTGGCGGTGTAGCTTACATCCGTTGTCTCAAGTCTCTTGAGGCCTTGGAATTAAGCCCGGCCCAGAGCTTGGGCAAGAAGATTATTCTTCGGGCCCTGGAAGAGCCGGTACGGCAGATCGCCACTAACGCCGGCCGCGAAGGTTCTGTAATTGTTGAGAAGGTCAAGACCCTTGATGGCGCCAATGGCTTTAATGCCGCCAGCGAGGAGTTTGAGGATCTGATCAAGGCCGGGGTTATTGATCCTGCCAAGGTTACCAGAACCGCGCTGCAGAACGCGGCAAGCATCTCCGGTATGATGCTGACAACTGAATGTATGATCGCCGACAAGCCCGAGGAAGATAAGGGTGGTGCTGGTGCCGCTATGCCTGGCGGTATGGGCGGTATGGGCGGCATGGGTGGAATGGGCGGCATGGGCGGCATGATGTAAATCGCCTTTGACAACCTGTTTTATCCCGAAACGGCGGGGTCTCTTTTGTGAGGCCCCGCCGTTTTTGTTTTCAGGCCTTGATGTACACACCCTGTGCCTTGTTCTTGATTTTCCCTTGCTGTTTCAGGCGGTGGACGATGCCGTAGAGCTTGCTTCTGCTAAAGCCCGTTTGGGCCGCGAGGTAATCAATATTGACCCCTGTCCCGGTGTTGATAATTAATCCGGCAACCTGAGAGGTGGCGGTGGGGGCTGCTCCGCCTGGTTTTTTGGTTCCTGCCTTTTTTCTGCCGCGCCTCTGGGGAAGGCTGATCTCCGGCTTGTCCATTTCGATACCAAAGAGGCCGGAGAGGTCAGCATCATCAATAATCCTGGCCGAGGTCTTTTTACTTTTACCCAACAGGTCGCCGGTCTTGTCCCGCACCGCCTCGGCGATGAGGTCATTGGTGTCAGCGCCTCGTAATTTAAAAAACAGAATGGGATCCTCATCGAACCTGGCTCCGATGCCATAGAGGGCCGCCGCCACATGCTTGCACATGGCGGCCCAATCTGGGCAGCTGCAATCGAATTTTATGTCCTGCGGGCTGGGGAATAATCCCTTGTCTTTATTAAAAAAGATATCCCCGAGAGTCTTGGGAAACCGCCCGCCTAAAAGATCCTGGATGGATTTTAACTGCCCGCCGCACTGCCTCTTGATGGTCTGCCAGAGAGCCGGGCTGACGGCCTTGATCTTGATTACAACCTTATAGGGCTGGGCGGCACTGCCCTGCACGAGAGCGGTTACCCGGCCGGTCTTGATCTGGAGGTCAAGAACGGCACCGTGGCGGACGTAACTTCGGCCGCGGCCGACACGGTTGCTGTAGTCCGCGTAGCGTTCAAGGTTTTTGTTCCACGACTTACCCCACCAGCTTTGAGCCAGTGATTTGCCCGCAATAATAACCGGCCGGATTTCCGGTGTCTTTTTTTGCAGCTGTTTTAATTTTTGGGCCGCCCTGGCCTTTTTTTCGGCCACCGATACATAGCGTGGATATCGAGATCCCCAGTTCATGATATGCCCTCAAATTTTCAAGGTTAATATTTTCAATAATTCTTCATTCGTCATTTCGGTCAGCCAGCTTTCGCCGGAGGCCGCGACTATCTCGTTGGCAACCCTGGCCTTATACTCCAGCATCTCGTCAATTTTTTCCTCAATGGTACCCTTGGTCAGAAATTTATGTACCATAACCTTTTTCTGCTGGCCAATACGAAAAACCCGGTCGGTGGCCTGATTCTCCACCGCCGGATTCCACCAGCGGTCAAAGTGGACTACGTGGTTGGCAGCGGTGAGATTAAGGCCGACGCCTCCAGCCTTAAGAGAGAGGACAAAGAAGGGCACATAGTCGCGGCCCTGAAATCCGGCGATCAGTTTTTTGCGTTTACCCACCGGGATACTGCCATGCAGAATTAGGCCTTCACGCTTGAATATAGTGCTGAGAAAATAAGCTAAGGGGCCGGTCATTTCTTTAAATTGAGTGAAAATCAGTACCCTTTCCCGCTTTTCATAGATTGTTTCGCAAATCTCACGCAGCCGCTGGAATTTACCGCTCTCCTTTTCCTCAAAGTGGTCGAGGCCAAGGTACTGGGAGGGATGGTTGCAGAGTTGTTTGAATTTCATCAGGGCGGAGAGAATAAGCCCCTTTCTCTGGATACCATTGGCGTTTTGCAGGCTTTGTTTGATACCTTCAATAATCTCCTGATAGAGAATGGTCTGCTTTTTGGTCATGGCGGCCCAGGTTTTCATCTCCACTTTGGCGGGGAGGTCGGTGATTATTGACTTATCGGTCTTCAGGCGCCGGAGAATAAAGGGGCTTACCACGCGGCGCAGACCGGCGTAGCCCTGGGGATTCTTGGCCAGCTTTTTACTGAAACGGCCAAATTCCCTGGAATTGCCGAGGAGACCGGGGTTTAAGAAGTCAAAGAGGCTCCAGAGGTCGGAGAGCCGGTTTTCCACCGGAGTGCCGGTCATGATAAGGCGGTTTCGCGCCTGTAGTTTTTTTACCACCCTGGTCTGCTTGGTGCCCGGATTCTTAATGGCCTGCGCCTCATCAAGAATAATATAATTCCAGGAATGCTCCTGGAGCCATTTGTATCTCTGAACTAAGGCGTAGGTGGTGATAATCAGATCATGGCGGTCTAACCCGGCCGCGGTCAGTTGGGGAATCCTGCTGGGTTTGTGAAGATCGGGGTGGGCCGCGAAATATTTGAGGCTGGGGGCGAAGGCCTTTAATTCACTGATCCAGTTGGCGATGAGGGAGGCTGGTATAATCAGCAGGGAGGCCCTGGTTTCTTGCTCTGTCGTTCGCAGGTGGTTTAAAAAGGCCAGCACCTGCACGGTTTTTCCCAGCCCCATGTCATCGGCGAGGCAGGCGCCGAAACGCAATTGATGGAGATATAAGAGCCAGTTCAGACCGTCATGCTGATAGCCGCGTAATTTGGCTTTAAAATTCCGGCCGGGTTTGGCTTTGCTCAGGGTTCGAGGCTGTTGCAATTTGCTCATGATATCCGTCAGCCATTTACCATGCGCGACCCCGACCTCCGTCGCTTTATCCTCAAGACCAAGCAGCTCCTGGGGGTTGATGGCAAGGCGCATGGCCTCGAGAAGAGTCATGCCGTCGTCGGCATTTAATTTCCGGGCCTCATCGTAGGCTGCCAGGGTCTGCTTTAACTTCTCCGGGTCAACCGCCACCCATTTATTCTTAATAAAGGCCAGGCCCTCGGATTCTCGCAGCAGGCGGCGGGCCTCAGCCGCTGAAATTTCCGTATCACCAATCATGAGCCGGGGGGAAAAGTCAAGCAGAGCGCTTAAGCCCACCATGGAGGGCGGTTTTTCTCCCACGTTGATGCTAAGGCCGATCCTGGCGGATCTGGCACGCCACCAATTGGGAATTCGGCAGAGAATGCCGGACTCTTCGTAAAGCGGAATTTCCCGGAGAAAGGTAAAGGCATCTTTGGCCGACCAGGCCAGGGGGTGAAAAAGCTCGCCGCTGTCCAGCAGTTCCGCCACCAGTGGGCTCTTGCGGGCGGCATCCTCCACCGTAATCAGGAGCTCCAGTAATTTTTTATTGTCGTCCCGATATTCTTCCAAGGCGTATTTCAACGGTAAATGCCGGGATTCACCCTCGTTGTTCAGGCGGGTGGAATAGGTGGCGAGAAAGGCAAAGGGCTCTTCGTGGCCCTTGTTCTCCACCAGATGGAAATAAATGCGGCCGGCTAAGTGAACAGTGGGGCTGAGCTCCCGGATGAATTCGGCCGCTGAACCGTCATAGGCGGCGATTTCCCGCGAAAATACAGCCTGCAGCTCAGCCCATAATTCGCTAAAGACCGCCCGCCGCAGATACTCGCGGCCCGGCATCAAAGGGGCTGTGTTTAAGAATCCGGCTAATTCATCATCGGTCAGGGGGAGGTTGAT
>DRPV01000242.1 GCA_011330685.1 Desulfobacterales bacterium | reverse complement strand
GTGTATATGGAACAAGCAAAAAGTTGGCTGAGGATATTGCCAAATATTATTGTCGGCGTGGCAATATGTCTTTAAATATTGTTAGATTATCAGATGTTTACGGTAAGATAAATATTAGCGAAAAGGTTCTTCAGATTTTTATCCGTAACGCTGTCCAAGGTATACCTATAGTCGTCAAACAGCCACAAGCCATGTTTTACTTTAGTCACATCAAAGATATTTGCGCTTCATTATTAAAAATCACGATGGACGATGAAGGCGGAAATAACGATTGTATTACTAAAACTCATCGGCTGTGGCCTTACCTGGGAATAAATCTACTCGAACTAGCGAAGCTAATCTGTAAAATAAGTGGCTCTAACTCACAAATTATCGTAGACCATGATGTAGTAAAAGAAGCATCGGCTAATCAACCAGAAGAGCAAAAAGTGAGATACATAGACTACCAAAGTTTATTGTCCACCTCCATTGAAGATGGCATCTGCGAATTAATAAACTCAGTTATCTGAGTTCTTTTTGATTTTACTGGAGAAAAAATGTTAAACATTAAGACTCTCAGCAAAACACGTTCAAAGAACTTAATACTTGACGGACACAAACTGGCCTGGCACCACGACAGAATACGCTCATGGCTGTCAGGCGGACGCGTCGCCCCCATAACCATAGACTGCGCCCTCACCCAGGCCTGCACCTATAGGTGCGTTTACTGCTACGGTAAACTGCAATATAACGAGGGACATGCCCTGTCCCGCCCAGTTATATTCCGTTTCCTCGATGACTGCGCCGATATTGGGGTTAAGGCGGTGAGCTTTGTCAGCGACGGTGAATCCACCTGCTCACCCCACCTCTATGACGCTATTTTGCGGGGCAGAGAGAACGGCCTTGATATGGCTCTCGGTACAAATGGCTTTCTCTTAAAAGACGAGCGGCTGCCAGACATCCTGCCCGCCCTCACCTACCTGCGTTTTAATATAACCGCCGCTGACCCTAATAGATACGCCGAGATTCATGGCTGTAAAACTGATTGTTTTCACAAGGTTATAAACACAATACGCCAGTCTGTTGCCATCAAAAAGCAACACGGCTTAAATGTAACCATCGGCCTGCAGATGGTTTTAATGCCCCAATTCCATGACCAGATTATCCCCCTGGCCCAATTAGGCCGGGAACTGGGGGTTGATTATCTCGTTATAAAACATTGCAGCGACGACGAAAACGGCAGCCTGGGCGTTGATTATGAGGCCTATGAAGATTGCGCCGGGATACTGAAAACAGCCGAGGAATTATCCACCCCTGATTATCAGGTTCAGGCCAAGTGGTCAAAAATTCTAAGCCACGGCAAACGCTGCTATTCCCGCTGCTATGGGCCGCCCTTCATCCTGCAGCTGTCGGGAACCGGCCTTGTCGCCCCCTGCGGCATGCTATTTAATGATAAATACAAAAAATATCATATTGGTAATATCACCGAAAAGTCCTTTAAGGAAATATGGCAAAGCGACCGATATTGGGAGGTAATGGACTTAATAGCATCCCCCAAATTTGATGCCAAGACCATGTGCGGCACTCTGTGCCTGCAACATAAGGTGAATGAATACCTCTTCGAGGTTAAAGAAAATAATAAAACCATGCAAAAGCCAGCGGGGTTAGCGCCGCCCCATATTAATTTTATATGACTATGCCGTCCCCCAACGACAATACCAAACGACTTTTGTTCAAAAAGATGCTGCTAATCCGCCATTTTGAACAAAAAATAGCAGAATTGTACCCTGAGCAGGAGATACGCACCCCCGTCCATCTTTGCGTGGGCCAGGAAGCGGTAGCCGCGGGGGTCTGCGCCCATCTCCGCCCCGCCGACCTCATCTTCAGCACCCATCGCAACCACGGCCATTGTCTGGCCAAGGGGATGAGCGTAAAGAAGATGCTGGCGGAATTCTACGGCAAAGAATCTGGCTGCTGTGGCGGCAAAGGCGGTTCCATGCACCCCTGCGCTCCGGAGCATGGTATTCTGGGGACCTCAGCTATCGTGGGCGGCGGTATTCCAATGGCAGTTGGCGCCGCCTGGGCCGAACAAATGAGGAATGGAGACAATATAGCGGTTGCCTTCTTTGGTGACGGTGCCACCGAGGAGGGTACCTTCCACGAGTCATTAAACTTTGCGGCCCTGAAGAATATTCCGGTAGTTTTCATCTGCGAAAACAATCTCTACGCCACAGCCTCCCCCATCAGGCACCGCCAACCGGCCGCCGGTTCCATAGCGGCCAAGGCCAAAGGCTATGGCCTTCCCGGTGAATTAATCAACGGCAATGACGTTATAGAGGTTTACCAAAGGGTCGGGGAGGCGGTGGAAAGAGCCCGCCGGGGCCAAGGGCCAACTCTGATTGAAGCTGAAACATTTCGGTGGTTTGCCCATGTCGGGCCGGTTGATGATACCGAAACCGGCCACCGCTCGGCCGATGAGTTGGCAAGGTGGAAAAACAAATGCCCCATTCGGAGAATGCGAGACCATCTGACAATCGAAAACATATTAAAGTCGGAAGATGAAAAAAATTGGTCAATAGAATTTGATATAAACTTTGCGGGAGCCCTCACTTTTGCCAAAGAGAGTGTGCCGCCAACTAAAGAACTTTTAACTACCCATGTTTTTGCTTGATCTATGCCCTGGACAACCCCTTCAATAAACATTTCCTATGCCTCCAAGAATTCTAAAGGAATTCGGGAATTATCATATCGCGAGGCTATTTGTGAGGCCCAGAGACAGCTGATGTCAACGGATAGCCGGATTTTTCTCATGGGAGAAGGTATTGACGACGCCGGTGGTGTCTTTGGCACAACCCTTGGCCTGGCGGATGAATTCGGCTGCGAACGGGTTGTTGATACGCCAATCGCCGAAAACGGCATGACAGGCGTTGCCATTGGAGCCGCTATTAACGGCATGCGCCCGGTTTTTATTCATATGCGCCCTGATTTTGTCATCATATCTCTCGATCAATTGCTCAATCATGCCGCCAAGTGGTTTTATATGTCAGGCGGTCAAGTTTCAGTGCCGTTAACCATTCGTTGTGTAATTGGCCGGGGCTGGGGCTCGGCCGCCCAGCATTCGCAAAATATACAAGGGCTCTTAACTCATTTGCCGGGGATTAAAGTTTTGATGCCGGCCACGGCCCAAGATGCCAAAGGGTTATTAATAGCGGCGGCACGAGATCCAAATCCAGTGGTAATCCTTGAACATCGCTGGCTCTTTGACAAGACAGGGCATGTGCCGGAGGAATTATATGAAACTCCTGTCGGCAGGGCTAATATTTGCCGATATGGAAGTGACGTTACCATTGTCGCTACATCCATTATGGTGCATGAGGCAATGCTGGCGGCAGAGGTTCTTGCTGCTGATGGATATGATCCGGAAATAATTGATTTGCGCTCGATAAAGCCTTGGGATGAGAACTGTATAGCGGCATCGGTTCAGAAAACAGGACGGCTTGTGGTAGCCGACACCGGGCATCAATACGGCGGGGTGGCGGCGGAAATCGCGGCTCGGATAACGGAGCTCTGTTTTTCAGCACTAAAGACCCCTGTACGCAGGATTACTCTGCCGGAAGCGCCCGTACCGGCAGCGGCGTCTCTTGAAAATATATATTTCCCCGGTCAGCTGGAAATAATCGCGGCAGTTAAGGACGTGTCAGGTGGATAAATATAAAATTGACGGCCATAAATTAAATTATCATTTATCCAGGGTAACGCGCTGGTTCAACGGAGAGACTATTTATCCTATTTATATGGAGCTCAGTCCCTCCGGAATGTGTAATCATCGCTGCACATTCTGCGCTCTTGATTTTATGGGCTATAAAAAAAGATTTCTTGATACGGACTGTATGCTGGAACGTCTGATCGAGATGGGGAAACTCGGTTTAAAAAGTGTTATGTTCGGCGGCGAAGGAGAGCCTCTGCTGCATAGGGATATTGGGCTACTTACCAAAACCGCCAAAGATTCCGGTATTGATACCGCGTTCACAACCAACGGCGTTTTTTTGGACGAAGAAAAAAGTGAAAATATTCTCCCGTACTGCGAATGGATAAAGGTCAGTATAAACGCCGGCACAGCGGCAAATTATGCCAAAATTCACCGGACAAAACCAACTGATTTCGAGAAGGTCATTGCTAATTTGAGATCCGCGGTCAAGCACAGAAACAGCATAAAAAGTTCTTGTGTCCTGGGAATGCAGATCCTGCTGCTTCCAGAAAACAGACATGAAATCAAAATATTGGCTGAAATTGCCGCCGATATTGGCATGGATTATTTAATAGTAAAGCCTTTTTCGCAACATCCTGCCAGCAAATCCAGCCGGTATCAGGATGTCCGCTACGATGACGCTGAAACTCTTTGCCAGGAACTGACGGCCTGTAACACCGGCAGCTTTAGGGTTATAGTCAGGACGAACACGATGGCTAGATGGAACGAGAAGAAACACGGTTATTCCAGGTGCCGCGCCCTGCCTTTCTGGAGTTATATTGACTCGGCCGGCAATGTGTGGGGATGCAGCATGTATTTAAACGACGACCGTTTTTTGTACGGCAATATTAACCATAATTCATTCCAGAAAATTTGGGAGGGCGATAAACGCCGCCTTTCTTTGGATTGGCTGGAGAGACAATTTAATGCCAATTCATGCCGGATAAACTGCCGAATGGATAAGATCAATCAATATCTTTCCGACTTAAAAAATCCACCCCGGCATATCAATTTTATTTAAGTCTGAAGTCATGACAATGGCACAGGTAAGCGAGCCCGGAGTCTCGCAGGCTCGCTTCCGTGAGACTTCGTATGGGGTAGCTGAATGGTTATACACAACCTACAACTTTAACCAGGAGTATTGATTTATGCCATCTACATCAGCCATAGCCATGATTCCAGCCCGTATCGGCTCTACTCGGCTGCCCATGAAAAATCTTGCCTTGATAGACGGTCGGCCCCTTATCTCTTACGCTATTCAAGCCGCCAAGAATTCTGGCGTCTTTGACCGGATAATTATTAATGCCGATGCGTCGATTTTTGCCAAGATTGCCGAACGTTATGGGGTAGAGTTTTATCTCCGTCCCACCGAATTAGGCAGCTCGATTACCAAATCAGACGATGTGGTAATCGATTTCATGCGTAAATATCCCAGTGACATCCTGGCCTGGGTTAATCCCACCTCACCATTACAAACGGGTGAAGAGGTGCGAGAGATCGTGAATTATTTTAACGACCAAATTCTCGACACCCTGATTACGGTAAATAATGCTCAGGTACATGCCAATTTTGCAGGGCGTCCTCTGAACTACGTTACCGATGAGCTTTTTGCCCAGACCCAGGATTTAATGCCAGTAGAGCTTTTTGTCTATTCAGTCATGATGTGGCGCAGTGCCCCTTTTATCAAGGATTATACCCAAAACGGCCACGCCTTTTTTGTTGGCAAAACCGGCTTCTTTCCGGTAAGCAGAGATAGTGCCATTATTATCAAACGGCAGGAAGATCTGCATTTGGCGGAGTTCATTATGAAGGCTAGGAAGACTGGCAAAACAAAGCTTGAGTATGATCAGTTAGCGGCCCAAACCAGGCAAGACAAAGACACAGCCAGATAGGAAGATTATAAATGAATAGATTACAGCTTACTAATGATGGACTTGCGGTTAACATAAGCAAGGACGAAATTGTTAATGCCTTTCACTGCTTATACTATTTCAATGAAAGCCATCACTCCGGGCCGCCCATTTTATATCACGGGGTGCCAATCCATAAACATCCCGGTGATCTGTTTAATTATCAACAACTTATTTTTGAACAACAGCCTGATTTTATAATTGGCGGGGCCTATTAGGGTGGTTCCACCCTGTACTTTGCCCATCAGTTAGATCTGATTGGCAAGGGACAAATTATCTCGGTAGATATCTGCGCACGAGAGGAAAGTTGGTATCCTCTCGTGTGGGATCATGAGCGGACTATCCTGATCAAGGGCAGTTCCGTTGATCGAGGGGTGGTACAGCAGGTAAGGGATATTGTCGGGACGGCCCGTAATAATCTGGTCATTCTGGATTCTCTGCATACTAAGCCCCATGTCCTCCAAGAGATGCTCCAATACTCGGAATTGCTGGCCAGCGGCAACTATATGCTTGTTGAGGACAGCAACTTTAACGGTCACCCTCTTCCGCCTGCCCGGCACTTAACCACGGCGAACGAAGGCGGGCCATTTGAGGCGATAGAAGAATTTTTCAAAATAAACGATCAGTTTAGGCTGGATCAGGAATTAGAGAAGCGCTTCCTGTTCTCATACGCCCCATCCGGCTATCTGGCAAAAAAATAAAATTGGCAAGAGGAGCTGATGAAGCCACTGGAGATAATAATCGTTGGGGCCGGCATGTATGTCTGCGGCAAAGGTACGGAGGGCTATGGCACTATCCTGCCAGCGGTTTTTGAGGCCTGGCGGGGCGGGATGATCAAAAAAATACATATAGCGGCAGCCACTCAAAAAGGTGCGGAGCAGGTCCACCGCAAGGCCGCTGAATTAAAAAAAATTATGGGGGTCACTCCTGACATCATTTATTACCCGTCTGACAGGGATGACCCTTCAGCTTATCAAGCGGCCATTTCCTCCGTAACAGGGCCAGCGGCGGCCCTCATAAGCGTACCGGATCATCTCCATTTTGAAATTACCGCCTATTGCCTGGAACATGATCTTCATGTCCAGGTGGTAAAGCCGCTGGTGCCAACAGTGAAGGAAACGCTTGATTTAATCGCCCTGCAGAAGAGACATCGGGTGCATGGGGTGGTTGAATTTCACAAGCGTTTTGATGAAGCTAACCTCAAGCTGTTTGACTTGATTAAAGACAATACCTTGGGCGAGCTCCTGAATTTCAGGATCAACTTCAGCCAGCGCAAGATAATTCCCACCAGGGTCTTCCGCAGCTGGGTTGAGACTACAGATGTCTTTCAGTATCTCGGCGTCCACTATGTGGATCTGATCCACTTCTTAACCAATGCCCAGCCTAAGCGGGTCATGACCGTTGGGCTTAAGAAATATCTTTCAACACAAGGCGTTGATAATTATGATACCATGCAAACCCTGATCGAATGGCGGCACCGAGGCTCAACCTTTCTGTCATCCCACCTTACCGGCTGGATCGATCCGGACTCCTCCAGTGCCATGAGCGATCAGCGTCTGGAGGTGATAGGTACCAAGGGACGTTATCAGAGCAACCAGAAGAGCCGGGGTGTGACCCTAAGCACCGACGACAGGGGAGTGGAGGAGATAAATCCTTATTTTTGTCAATTTTATCCGGATATTGACGGTCACGGAAAACGCGCCCAAGGCTATGGCCCCAGAAGTATCATCCAGTTTCTACAGGATACGAGGAGGGTAATCGAAGAGGGTAAAGACCCGGTTGAGCTGACAGGTTTAAGGGCCACCTTTGCCTCTTCTCTGCCGGTGAGCGCGGTTCTGGAGGCCTCTAATCAAAGTCTGAACAACGAAAACGGTTGGGTGGAGGTAGCGCGGATAATAAAAGAGGCAAAACAATGAAAATCTCCATAATCATCAGAACCCATAACGAGGAGCGCTGGATCGCCTCTTGTCTGCGGGCCGTCTTTGCCCAGAAACTACAGGACTTTGAGGTGATTATTGTCGATAACGAATCCATCGATGCCACCTTGGCTCGGGTAGAGCAGTTTCCTGTAGCCAAGGTGCTATTCTGCACCGATTATCTGCCCGGCAAATCTCTAAATATTGGTATCGAAGCCGCGCGGGGAGACTATATCGTCTGTCTGTCAGGCCACTGTATTCCAGTCAATAATTATTGGCTCGAAAATCTGCTTGAAAACTTTAATGATCCGGAGGTGGCCGGAGTTTACGGGCGCCAGGAACCCCTGTCCTTTACTCCCCCCGGCGACAAGCGTGATTTGATGATTGTCTTTGGCCCGGAGCGCAGAGTACAGAAAAAGGACAGTTTCTTCCATAACGCCAACTCCATGATCAGACGAGATGTCCTGACCAAATATCCCTTCGATTCCCTGGTCACCAATATTGAGGATCGGCTCTGGGCGCGGGAAATTCTGCAGCACGGTTACAAGATCGTCTACGAACCTGAAGCCAGCGTCTATCATCACCATGGTATCCACCAGGACGGCAACGAAGAGCGTTGCCGGAATGTGGTGCGGATTTTGGAGGGCTTAGACAATAAAAACTACGACCTGGATCATCTGCTTCAGATTCAGAATCTGTCAGTTGCCGCCCTGATTCCGGTAAAAGGCCACCCGGCCAGCCTTGGTGAACACTCCCTCCTGGAGTACACTGTGGCGGCGGCCAAAAACTCCAGCCGGATAAATTCAATGGTGGTGGCTGCCGACCGGGATGATGTTTTAACAGAGGCGAAAGGCCTAAACGTTGATATGGTAGTTCGTCGGGATGGAAATCTCTCCCAGGAATATGTCGGTCTTGAAGAGGTCTATCGTTACACCCTGGAGCGTCTTGAATTGGTGGGTATCTTCCCGGACATTCTGGTTCTTCTGGAAATTACTTATCCCTTCAGGCCACCTAATCTGCTTGACGACATGATCGAAAAAATGATTCTCAAGGGCTTTGACTCCATGTTGCCGGCCCGTCGGGAGAGCAATGTCATCTGGATGGAGGGAGAAAACGGCATCCGTCAGGTGACAGAAGGATTCGTACCTCGAAAATTTCAGAAACCGGTCTATTTGGGCTGCAAAGGACTCTGTTGCGTCACCCGCCCGGAGTTTATCCGGGACGGCCGGGTGGTGGGTGACAACCTGGGGATATATCATCTCGATAATCCTTATGCTCATCTGGAGATCAGGGGCGAAGGCTCCTTTGAGTTGCCGGCCTTTGTTCTGCCCCGTCCCGGCAGGGGCCTCAGACCGAGATCGGACATAGCAGCGGTTCCAAAGCCAACAAATTTAAAAAATAAGGTAAGCGCTCCATGAAAAACCACCCTGCACATGGCGGCGCCCCTGAAACGTGCAGCTATGGGGATTATATGAAGTTGGGTGTAGTTAATTGATCGCTTACAAAATAACTGCTTACAGGGCTTAACTGAATGACAACTTTGCCAATAAAATGGGAAAAGGCCGCCTGCCATATATGTGGCAGGCAGGCAAACGAACCTGTAACCTACAGGGGCCAAGCTTTAATCAGCGGCCAGTTTGGTTATGAAATCCATCCCGTTATCTGCGATTGCGGCCTCATCTATTTGAATCCACGCTGGACAGCTACTACCTATGATACTTTTTACCAACAATTCTATGATGATTTATACCGCCTTGAGATTAAGCCCGACTATGGAATAGAGGGTGTTGTCAAGCATATGGTTCAGGTCTGGGAGCGTGCCGTCTGCCAGTTTAAAAAGCCACCACTCAATATCCTTGATATCGGCTGCGGCTCAGGACACGGTCTCCGCTATTTGGGAGAGAGAATACCAGAGGCCGCACTCGCTGGTATTGAGGCCTCGCCTGAGTGCCGCCGGACTTTGCGCAGTAAGATTGGAGCCGAAGTGATTGATGCCGATATAAACGGCAATTGGCCCCAGCGCTGTCAAGGACGCTTTGACTTTATCGTTATGCGGCATGTAGCGGAGCACATGCTCGCCCCCGTGGTCTCATTGAGACGAATTCGAGAGGCGCTTTCTCCCCAGGGACTTATCTATATTGCCGTTCCGGACATGATGCATCCACGCACGGTGCTACGCGATTACGACAAGTGGTGGGAATATTGGTTCCGGGCCGTACATCCTTATTATTACTGCCGGGAAACTTTGTTTTTTACTCTAAGTATGGCCGGACTTACCCCCGTGTCCTGGGGAGAGGAAAACGAAGAGATCTGGGTCATGGCGGCGGCCACCCCCAGACAGGAACAAAAAATTAATGCGCAGTTACGTGACAAGCAAATCCATCTCTTAAAAGAATTGATACCCCAGGAGTTAACATGAAAGGGCAACCGGTTATAATACTTATAGTGGCCACCTCTTTCGGAGAGGTCGACTGGATTCTACCGGCGCTGACCCGCTTTAAAGAGGCCAATCCCGGCTGGCGGTTGATAACCCTCTTCGGGCACAAGTTGATCTTTGATATTCTGCGAACCAATACCACCTTATATCAAAAATTCGATGCAGTCTCCGACTTAAATGTTGTACCCCAGGAGCTTGACTCCCTTCTGCAGGACGAAATTAACCCGGAGGATGTCCGTTTGATTCTGAAGGATTACAACCGAGATGAATTTGCCCCCTACAAGACGGAACTTGCCGCTCGCTGCCCCCAGGCCCTGGTAATCAACTATCCGCACTCCAACCATATATATTCCAGACGCAACGAGCCGGTAACGGAGTGCAAAGAGCCTGATGACCACAGTCGGCATGATTTTTTCATTCTATCTTCTCCGAATGACATCTCACACTGGTCCCGACTAGCCCATCATAAAAAAATAAAGTCCTTCGGCTATCCCCGCTATGACTCCTGGTGGATCAAATGTCTAATTGAATCGGAAGAATTACAAAAATCAGACGAGGCGCAGCTGGCTGGGAGACATAATCCGGTATTCTTCTATATATCCCGCGGTCCACACCCTAACTATCTAAATGCTGATGATTACCAATATCTGCTGTCCTCCTTTATGGAAAAGGCCATGTCCTATCCCGGCTCCTTTGTCCTGATCAAAGCGCACCCCAGGCAGAATATTGAAGAACTGCACCGTCTGCTGAGTCCTTATGATCAGGATAGATGGATGATCTCGGGGCTGCATTTGATGCAGCTCTCCGCCCTCAGTGATGTAGTGGTCTCCGGATGGTCATCCGGCATTCTTGACGCCCTATCGGTGGGCAAACCGGTAATTGAATTCTGGCGTTTCAACGGTCGGGATCCAGACTGCCGTCGAGACAGTAAAGGGGCTTATACCACTATTTACCGGGAACTAAATTTGGCCGCCCCGGCAAATACGGCGGCAGAACTCGGCAATCTGCTTCAGGAGGCTTTAACTGATCCTGATGATCAGCGCTGGCAAATACAGCGGCAGGCATTTGCCGCCCATTGCCATCAGACTGATAACGCTGCCGGCGCCTTAGCCGACTTTTTTCTGCAGGAGGCAGAAAAGCGGCGCCAGCCCGCGAAGAAGAAAAAGGCCGGGGAAAGATACAGTATTGTCCAGGCAATGTTGAATCATGTGGAGAAAATGGCGGAAGATGGTGATCTGACCGGTGGCAGACGCTGGCTGGAATTTATGTTGCAGGAATTTCCCTCTGATTCCAGGGTGCACAACAGCTTGGGGGTCATTCTCTTTAACACTGGAGAAGTTATCCCAGCCGTTGACCTCCTCGTGAAGAGCTTAAACCTGAACGAAGATTATCTTGAGGCCACCGTCAATCTTATTCAGATACTGATGACCCTGGATCGCGATAAGGATGCCGGCGAACTGGCGGCATCCTTCGCTAAGCGGCAGGATGATGAGAATATGCGCCGGTTTCTCCGCGAGTTGGAAGAAAGTTTGAGCGCTGAGCAATTCAATCACATCAGGCAGACTCTTTCCAGTCTGGCCGGGAATTGAAATCACCCGGCGATCTGGCTGTTATCGGCGGCGGCATTGTCGGCCTGGCCACCTGTTATCAAATGCTCAGGAAAAACAGTCGGCAGAAGATACTCCTGCTGGAAAAAGAGGCTGATATAGGCCGCCATCAAACCGGTCATAACAGCGGGGTAATTCATTCGGGTATCTATTATCGGCCCGGCTCATTAAAGGCGATGAACTGTCGGCAGGGCTATGAACTGCTCATAGACTTTGCCAAGCGCTATGGCGTACCCTATGAAATCTGTGGCAAGGTGATTGTGGCCGCCGACGACCAGGAGTTACCGCGCCTCGAAGAACTGTACCGGCGCGGTACGCTAAACGGTCTTAAAGGACTTAAAAGACTGATCCCTGAAGAGATCCGGGAGCATGAACCGCATGTCCGGGGCCTGGCCGGCATCTATGTGCCTCAGACCGGTATCATTAATTTTGGGGTGTTGGCGGACAAATTAAGGGAGTTGGTTCTAACGGCCGGAGCGGAGATCCGTTGCGGTGTGAAGGTCAAGCGGGTGCAGGCCAAAGATGGTCGTCAGCTGGAGATTATAACCTCTGCCGGCAGCTTTCTGACCAAGCAGGTAGTTTGCTGCGCCGGTCTCCAGTCGGACAGACTCGCCCGCCACAATCATGCTGAGTTGCCGGTCAAGATAATCCCCTTCCGGGGCGAATACTTTAAGCTGAAGCCGGAAAAAAGAACCCTGATAAAATCCCTGGTCTATCCGGTGCCTGATCCAGCTTTCCCTTTCCTGGGTGTTCACTTTACCCGTATGATTAACGGTGGCGTGGAGGCGGGCCCCAACGCTGTATTGGCCTGGAAACGAGAAGGATACGCCAAGACCGATTTTAGCTTAAAGGATACCATGGAAAGTTTGTTCTGGCCAGGGTTCCGCAAGATTGCCGTTAGATACTGGCAGGCAGGGGCCAAAGAGATGTATCGTTCGTTAAGCAAACGAAAATTTGTTGAGGCCCTGCGGAAATTAGTACCGGAAATCCAGGCAGCGGATCTGGAGCCGGGCGGCAGCGGAGTAAGAGCTCAGGCCTGTACGCGGGATGGCAGGCTGCTGGATGATTTCTATATTGTCGGCAACCCGCCGCTTATCCATGTCTGCAACGCCCCTTCGCCGGCGGCAACAGCCTCACTGGCTATCGGCAAATATATAAGCGACAGGCTCATGACCCGGCCCGGAGATTCTTAAAACTTTCCAGCCTGATGTTATAAAGTAACACCACAATGCCCGATCACCTGGGCATAGCCGGAAACATGAAAGCCACGGCAAGGCCAACATTCTTAGTAGATAACTTTCATATAAATACCCTTTGTAACTGTTTGGGCTAAGTCATAGCGTTCTTCCCGATCCAGCCATTCTGACCAGGCCATTTTTTACCCTTTCCAGTACCTCTAACCAGTTACCTGCTTCTGATTGCCTGAAAAGTCGCGCGCAAGAATACCAGGGGGTATCCTCTCTGTCGAGCAGCCAACGCCAATCGGGAACATAGGGCAGGAGAATCCAGGTCTTAACTCCTAAGGCCCCGGCCAGATGCGCCACCGAAGTATCCACCGTTACTACGAGATCAAGATGACTTATGGCCGCGGCGGTATGGGCAAATGATTTCAGATGAGGGGCCAAATCGTAAATCCCGTCTGCCGAATCAGGGGGCGTGTCTTTGCTGAGGCTGTAGAAACCAATGTCCGCAGCCTTAAAAATTTTCCTGAATACCTGATAGGGGATGGAACGTTGATGATCTTTTCGATGCTTAGGGTTTCCCTGCCAGACAACACCAACCCGCAATTTATCCGTCTTGTTAATAAGTTCCGCCAGTTCCACGCGCAGATCGTCAGGAGCCCGTAAATAACCATCAGGCGCCGGAATGGTATTTTGCTCTGTAGATAAAATTGCCGGTAAATCGAGTAGAGGACAATAGCATTGCGCTACCTTGGCCACATTGGTCAGGTCTCCCTGGCCGACTATGGCATGGGCCAGTCCTGAGGCCTGAAAAAGTTCTATCAAACCTCTCCCGCAGACCAGGAGAATTTTCCCAACCCGTTCGCCGACTATGGCGAGATAACGGATAAACTGAATATTATCGCCGGCACCCTGTTCGGTATGAATAAGAACTGTGGCCTCAGGCAGATATTCCCCCCGCCAGGGAGGCAGCGGCACATCCGGTTTTACAGCTTGGGGACGCCGCCAGCGCCAGAGGTATTCATTGAAGCCTTCCCGAAAATTACCGGAGACCAGCAGGGCGTGACTGTAATTCCAATGGGCCTCTACTAAATCCGGCTCTATATCAATGGCTCTTTGAAAGGCACTCAAGGCCTCGGGGATAAGATTTTGCCCTTGCCGGCAGGTGGCAAGATTGTACCAGGCCCGGCAGAATTCGGGGTTAATTTTGATTGCCTGCTTGAAATTGGCTTCGGCTTCGGCAAAAGATTCCCGCCTCGTCATCAACATATGACCGAGGTTATTATAGGCCTCCGCCAAATCAGGCTGTAGGAAGACAGCCTTGAGAAAACAGTCTTCCGCTTCCCGGTAACAGCCTGTTCCATCCAGAGTCAGCCCTAAATTATTATATGCTTTGGCGTTATCGGGCTGCAAGGCTACAACCTTCTCTAAATAATCCCTGGCCTCAATGAACCGTTTCTGCTCTTGGAGAAGCACCCCCATGTTATAGAGATAAAGAGGTTGTTCGACTATGCTTAAGGCTGTACCATAGGCGGCCTCAGCCTCTTTAAGCCGCCCTGCAATATGCAGTGTAACCCCTAATTGAAAGATGTTTTCTGGATCTTCGCCGCTCATAGTTCCCTTTTTGAAGGCATTAACCGCTTCATCCAGCAGGCCGCGTCTGCGGTAACAGACACCGAGAGAATACCAGGCCTCAGCGTAGTCAGCTCTTAAGTTTACCGCCAGTTCGAAGCAGTTGGCAGCTCGCTGAACATTGCCTTCAGTCATGAATAAATTACCATGATTATAATGTCCTTCGGGAAGGTTTGGAGCCAACGTTGTAAGACTGTTGAAAATTTTATGGGCCTTGGTGCTATGGCCAAGTTGGCCTAAAAGCAAGGCATAATTGTTCAAGGAGATAATATCAGACGAATTAATGGACAGGGCCTGCTCATAGAGCTGAAGCGCTGACTGCGTATCTCCCTGATCCGCGGTTTCCATGGCTTGCCGTCGAACTTGTTGTATAGAATCAACCTGGTAATTTGAATGAGAATGCATATTAGCTATCCATATTTTTTAACATCCATGCCCGATATATCGGGTACAACAAAACAAATCTTAATTCTCATCGGTTAAAAAATAATAAAACTATAACTGTTTAAATATACCACGGCCAATAAGAGCCTGTAACTTGCTGATGAAATTTAACAACTCGGACAAAAAAAGTATCTGCTATTCAACTTTCATTGGCTTCCGCCTGTGGTTACAATAACTCCGAATCGGCCATTCTGACATGCTCGGCTGTCACGTTTTGGGAGCGCTCGGCAACCGCAGCGACAAGCGCTCCCCTGGCCAAGTGGTTGGCCTTTCGAAACAGACCGCCGGAGCCCTGATGAATGGCCGTGATGGCCTGCTCGTCAAAGGGGGAGTTCTTCATGCCGGCCACCTTTAGGTGGTGGACAATATACTGTTCCATTCCCTCCCGGTTAACCGCCTTG
>DRPV01000241.1 GCA_011330685.1 Desulfobacterales bacterium | reverse complement strand
GCCCTACAGTCCTTTTGCGACGATCCCAATTACGATGCCCGCAATCTGCACAACGCCGGGCTGTATCCCCTGTGGGGCAGTGGGTATTACATTACCACCTTTGCCAGCAACCACGATGTGTTTCGCCGGTTACAGCAGCGGACTACAGGAAGCCGCACCGACATAACGATAACCAAATGAAATTATTCGATTTTTAACCGGACACTTGTGACTTGCCTTAAAAGTTAATAATAATCTAAGATAGCTGCGAATAATGTCACAAAAGCAACCGGCCGGCCGGGCATGGCCGTTACAATACAAGGCCGAAAGCCAAAAAAATTCAGGGGAGCAATGACCAGAAATAATAAAATAAACTATCCCTGCCTTTGGTCATACCGGGTTATTGGGCCGGACAAGGGGTTGGTTAAAACCGCGGTACTTGAGATATTTTGTGATCTGAACTACAGCTTGAGGCCGGGCAACGCCAGCCGCACCGGTAAATATCATAGCTGGGGGGTCAGTTTAGAGGTTAAAGATCAGGCGCAGCGTGATATCCTTTTCCAGCGTTTGAGCTCTCATCCTGACATAAAGGTAGTCATTTGACGATTCGGCAGGGCGTAATCCATACCTGCCGTTTTTCGACCTGGCGCCAAAGTGTCGGGCAATTGTTAGACGAAGCCGGGCTTAGGGCATTATTGGCCGGCCGCGGATCGGTGCTTCTGAAACCCAATCTGGTTGAGGTGTTTCCACCGCCCATCACCACCCCGGTGGAACTTATCGCCGCCATTATTGATTTTCTGCGTGAGTTTGATCCCGGCCTTGATATAATAGTTGCCGAGGGCTCGGGAGCGTTGGCCTATGAAACCAGCCACACCTTTAAGGCTCTGGGTTACAGCGCCATGGCGGCAGAAAAGGGCATTCGGCTTATGGATCTTAATCATGCCCCCTGCCGTCATCTCGTCAATCCCCAATGCCGCCGCTGGCCGGAGATGTATCTGCCGGAAATACTCTTCAACTGCTTCCTCATTTCCGTTCCGGTCTTGAAGGCCCATACCCTGGCCCAGGTCACGTTGACCATGAAGAACATGATGGGAGCCGCGCCGCCGAAATATTATCAGCAAAGAGGGCATTGGAAAAAGGCCGCCTTTCACCAGGATATAAATGCCGCCATCTTTGATTTAAACCGCTACCGCACGCCTGATTTCACCATTCTTGATGCCACGGTGGGTATGCGGGATGCTCACCTGAAGGGGCCGCGCTGTGAGCCGCCCCATATGACCCTGGCCGCCTCCGGCGATCCGGCAGCCATTGATGCCTATGGGGCAGGGCTGCTCAAACGGGACTGGCGGCGGATAGGTTATATAAAGTCCGCCCACAAGGTATTGGGGCAGGCGGAACCCCTTAACGTAATTGAATTATGAAGAGTACTAAGGCTGAGATAAGGCGCTGGCGGCCCTATGTGGAGATGTTTGTCAAGGCCCGGGAGCTGGGTCTGCGCCTGAGCGGTCTGCCTATCCCGGATGATGAAACACGGGCCGTCGGCCGCCTCCCCGTTGAGGAGAGCAATAATGGCCTGGGATTAAAGGTAGTAATCTGCGCCCCGCATCCCGATGATGAGACATTGTGCGGGGGGCTTGCACTGCGCCTGAAACAGGAGCAGGGGGCTGAGGTTACCTGCCTGGCCCTTACCCTGGGCAGTAAGCAGAGCCGTAAAATGGAACGGTTGGCCGAACTTAAAGCGGCCTGCCGGCTGCTCGGCTTTAAATGGCAGCTGGCTGCCAATCCTCTGGGCCTCGATAATATTACTCCGGCCGCCCGCCGGCAGCCGGAATGGCGGGAGAAGGTCAAAATAACCGCGCTTAATCTTACCGCCTTAGACCCTGATGTCGTCATTATGCCTCATGCCAGGGATCGCCACCCAACTCATGAGGGCTGTCATCACCTTGTTATGGATGCCCTCATGAGCAACCGCCGCAGAAGACGGATAATCATGGTGGAAACGGAATTCTGGCAGCCCATGATAACCCCTAACCTATTAGTCGGTCTTTCAGATGATGACCTGGCTCTTATGCTGGCCGCTCTCACTGAACATCGGGGTGAAATAAAGAGAAGCCCCTATCATCTGACCCAGGCCCCGCGGCTTATGAATAACGTCCGCCGGGGCCGGGAGATGCCGGGAATGGAGATTAAGGAGCTGGATTTTTTATTCGGCGAATTATACCGTATGAGCTTCCTGGAAATTAATGGTGAAATTAAATCAGCGGCAGCACGCGTATGGTAAGCGATTAATTAACCACACCCAACTTCATATCCCCCCCTAACCGTAAACATTTCAGGGGCGCACTATTTTTTCAGTTGTCCTCCAGCCATTTATTTAAGGCCTTAATAATTTTATCGGCTTGATCGCGGCTGGAGATATTAAACTTGCTCTTGGGTATATATTCACCATTACGTTTTTGATAACGCCTGATTGTATAACGATCCGGCCCATACTCTTCCTTCTTGCGATCCCACTGTTGATAACGATAGATAAGGGTAGCCCAGGCCCCCTTGGTGAGGATCTCCTTGTCAAGCTCCTTGACAATCAGTATATCGTCCTCTTCATAATTTATAGTTAGTTCGTCAACGTTAGAGGCCATGTTTTCTCCCATTTAAAAAAAAAATTAAAAAATCTGATATGTCAGCTATTGCTCTTCTGCTCCAACTCTTCCCAGCGCTCATAGAGCTGGTCTACCTTTTCCTGGGCCTCTCGCACCTTTACGCAACAGGCGGCTAAATCCTCCGCTTTACTCTGAATTTCAGGAAGTTCCAGACTGGCTTGACAGGCGGTAAGATTTGCCTCGGCCTCGGCAATTGAGTCCTCAATTACCTTCAGTTCCAATTCTTCACCCAGGGTCAGCTTTTTCCCGGCCGGTTTGCCGGAAACGGCTTGAACCGTATTGACGGCTTTTGTTTTATGCCGTTTTCCGGCCTTCTCAACCTGCTGGGACGCCGTTAGCCATTGACTGTAATCGGCATAGGTCTCTACCCCGCCCCGGCCGTCAAAGCCGATGATATAATCCGCTAATGAATCCAGCAGAAAACGATCATGGCTGACCAGAATAACCGCTCCGGCAAATTCCGCCAGCCCTTCTTCAAGTACCTCAAGGGAAGGGATGTCCAGATCGTTGGTGGGCTCATCCAACATCAGGATATCGGCCGGCTGCCGCATAAGCTGAGCCAGAAGAATACGGGCCTGCTCCCCGCCGGACAAGCGGCTCACCGGCAGTTCAAGTTGATCGGTGCGGAACAGAAAGCGGCGGGCCCAGGAGACGACATGCACCGCCCGACCCTGATAAATCACCGAATCGCCCTCCGGGGCCAGAGCCCGGCGCAGAGTCTGGCTCTGATCCAGTTCCTGGCGTTTCTGGTCAAAGAGGACAATTCGCAGACCGTCTACCATCTTGATGGTTCCGGCATCCGGCGGCAGGCGGCCGGCTAAAATCTGGATCAGGGTACTCTTGCCGGAACCGTTATTCCCCAGGATGCCCATACAGCTTCCAGGACTTAATTCAATATTCAGTTTAGCAAAAATCTGCCGTCCGGCAAATGATTTGGCCAGTTTATGGGCAGAGAGTAATATTTTACTCCGTCGTTTAGTCCCCTCAAAACCCAGGGCCATTTTAGCGCCCGTATTATTGCGGCGCTTAACTTCATCCACCTCCCGCCGCAGACTGCCGGCGGCCTCAATACGATAACGAGCCTTAGTGGCGCGGGCCTTGGGGCCTCGGGCCAGCCAGGCCGTCTCCCGGCGCAAACGGTTGCTCAGGGCGGCCTCGTTTTTCTCCTGGGCGCTCAGCAACTCTGTCTTACGGCGCAGAAAATCAACATAGCTGCCCTCAACCCGGAGATAGCCGCCGCTAT
>DRPV01000240.1 GCA_011330685.1 Desulfobacterales bacterium | reverse complement strand
TCGATTGCGGAAAGCAAGAGTCCCATGATACGGGTGGCGATATTGAGGCCGGTTATTCCCAGCCGTTTGCCGATCCTGGTGGATATAAGAAGGACCAGGCCCACTGAAAGAGCGGTAACCCGGGCGATGGCGTTGGCCTCTTTCGGCGATCGCTCTCCATACAACGACAGAAAGACTGGAATGGCCCCCAGGGGATTGACGATGGCCTGAATATCGACGAGTATTTTTATAAATGAAAGAAGCTATCAGGAGGTCTGAAGCTGGGGCACATCCGGAGTCTTTGCTTTCCTGAACGGTTACGGGGTGAGATTAACTTTCTGGAAAAAACGTTATATCTTTGTTTTGGCGAAAAAAAGTTTTGCCTATGAATCGTCCTGCCTGTATATTGCTGATAATTTGCCCTTGAATATTGGCTTTCTAATCTGCCGCTTCATGTTTCATATTTAAAATACCAACTAAATAGAGGTCAATGACCGGGGCGGCAGTTCCGCCTTCGTAACTTTTAAGCCAATATGTTACCTTTTGTTCTGCCCTTCATACTCTATCTTGTTTTCAGTCTGTTCGCGGCTCAATTAGTTGATTTATATCCGTTTATTTACTTCTGTACCGTCATAGTGGTGGGGGCGGTCACGATTTTATTGTTACGCGGCCGGGGCATAATCAAGGTGCATCGGCATATTGCTCCTGGAATTATCGTTGGTGTCGGCGGGATAGTGCTTTGGATTTACCTCTGCCGCCTGCATCTGGAACAATACATCTTCCAGTTGATGCCGGCCTGGCTTGTCCCCGCGGAAAGGGTTTCCTTTAATCCCTTTCAGTCCATTGTTAATCCTATCTGGCAATGGGGATTTATCGTGGTCAGAACCCTGGGGCTTGCCGTTCTGGTGCCGGTGGTGGAAGAAGTTTTCTGGCGCGGCTTTCTGTTAAGATGGGTTATTTCACCTGACTGGCAGGAGCAGGAAATTGGGGCCTTTACCTGGAGCTCTTTCCTCTGGGTAACTCTGCTCTTTACTCTCTCTCATCCTGAGTGGCTGGCCGCGGCCGTCTACGGCGCTCTTCTTAATATTCTGCTCTATTGGCGGCGGGATCTCTGGAACTGCATTGTCGCTCACGGCATAAGCAACCTGCTTCTCGTCTTTTATGTTATCTATTTCAAATCATGGGGTTTATGGTAAGACCCATCATATTTTTTATAGCATATCCGCGAAAGGCTGGCGTTGGTCGAAATCAGGCATGGAACCGTGACTGCTCATCTCCTGGACAAAGGCATGCTCTAAGCCAAGCTTAAGGGCGTAATCGGTTATTTCATTATATTCTGCGGCGTTTAAGGGGCGGTTGATTTCAGGGAAATCATGGGTCAGGTGGCAGGGAGTGTATTGCGACATGATACTCAGCGTAATGTCGGGCGAGAGGTCTTTTAACAGGCGCAGACATTTCTGGCTGTTGGTTAAATGCCCCGGTAGTACCAGATGGCGAACCAGAAGTCCTCGGCGGGCAATGCCATTTTCGTCAGTCTGCAACATTCCGACCTGGGCAAGCATTTCGGCCAGTACCCCTGGGATGATATCGCCATAATTCGGTACCCCGGAATACCTGCGGCCCAGTTCATTGTCGAGATATTTTATGTCCGGCAGATATATATCCACCAGACCTCGCATACCCTTAAGGGCCGTGACCGAGTCGTAGCCATTACTGTTGTAAACCACCGGAATAGTCAGCCCGCTGCTTTTTGCCAGGCTCAGGGCGGCAGTGAGCTGAGGCAGGATGTGGGAGGGCGAAACCAGGTTTATATTATGGGCTCCCATCTCCTCTAAATGGAGCATTTCGCCCATGAGCTCCTGGATTCCGACCTGCCTGTTCCGCCGATGAAAGGCTTGGCTGATCTGGAAATTCTGGCAGAAAATACAGCGTAGATTACAGCCGCTGAAGAATATGGCCCCGGAACCCCTGCTGCCGGAGATGGGCGGCTCCTCACCATGATGAAGGCCGATATGAGAGATGAGAATCTCTGCCCCCAGGCCGCAGAAGCCGATTTTTTTATACCTGTTTACCCGGCAGCGCCGCGGGCAGGAAACACAGCTTTGTAATTGGGGGTCTATTGCCATAGGCTTAAATAAATAACCTGTTCATCCGGCGTAATATGGCCATGTCATTTCTTGACGACCCCTTTGCGGATCATAAGCTGCCAGCTTCCGTCCTCTAACTGGTGCTTGGAAAGTAT
>DRPV01000239.1 GCA_011330685.1 Desulfobacterales bacterium | reverse complement strand
TTTTCCCTTTCATAAAAAAGCTTTCCCACCCGGTTAATATGCTTGATCAAATTTTCATTATCAATATGCTCAAAAATGGATATATCAAAAGTATAGGGCAAATAAAGTTCGTCCAGTTCATCCATCAGCGGATAAACACTATTGTTCAGGGTTAGATTTTTACCGAACAGGGTAATATCTATATCGGAACCTGTACGATAGTTACCTTTGGCGCGTGAGCCATATAAAATAACTTTGTCAATGCTGCGTACTTTTGAAATTGCATGATTTATTGCTTTAAATGTCTCTTTTTTTAATCCATATTTCATTGATTAATTTTCTTTGTCTTTCAGCTCTTCAAGCTTATCAAGGAGATTTTTAAAGGCATCATAATAACAGTTTAAAATATCATGGTGAATCTTTTCCGCCGTCTCCTCATTATAGGTATGAACGCTCAGCTGCCTGGTTTTAATGGATTTCATAAAGATTTCACCATCTTCAATCAGACCTCGCTTAAAAGCTAAACGAATCGCGTCTTTGCTGCCTTGAATGGAAACATCGCCCTGCTCTTCGTAAAAATCTTTGATCACCAGCCACGAAAGTTCATGAACAAGTTCAAAGGCTTTGATTAATCCTTGCTCCTCTAACTTTGACAGCGCTCTTTGCTTGTTTAATTCAACTGCGTCCGTTAAGTTTTTAAAAGCCTTTTTATACTGATTTAATCGTTGCAGCCATCGAATGTCTTGTCCTGCACTCATAACAATTCCTCAATTGTTGCTAACACCCATGCCCGGTCACCCGGGCACAACGAAACATGAAAGCCACGGCAAGGCCAACACCCTTGGCAGGTGACTTTCATATAAAAATTCTTAAACTTTCTTTGTCTAAGTTTCAGCGGGGTGTTTATGACGCACTTAAAACGCCTTCATCCCAGGCGCTGCTGAATCATCAGCAGATCATGCCAGGCGGCTTTTTTCATCTCCTCGTTCCGCAGGAGATAAGCGGGATGGAAAGTGGCCATAAGCGGCAGAGCGTCTCCCGCCGGGGAAGTGAGTTCAGGCAGCCGGCGCCAGCGGCCGCGCAGCCGCACCAGGGGTTGACGGCTCCGGAGCAGGGCCTGGGCGGCCAGCGGCCCCAGGGTGCAGACCACCTTAGGGGCCACCGCCTTAATCTGGGCCAGCAGAAAGGGCAGACAATGCTTGATATCAGAGGCCGTCGGCGGCCGCTCCTCAGAGGCCGGGCATTTAACAACACTGCTGAAATACACCTCCGCCGGACTGAGTTTAATGGCCGCTAACATCCGGGATAACAACGCCTCCTCCGCCCCGCTGAACAACGCCCCCTGGGCCTCATCGACGGCCGTGGGCCATTGACTGACAATAAAGAGCCCGGCCCGGGGATTCCCCTGCCCGAAAAATATCCGCTTGCGCCCCTCATGCAGCGGGCAGCGGCCACACTCCCCAAACTGCCCCTGAATATCGGTCAGACTGCCGACAATCCCGCCCGCTCCCGGCTCTTGGGAAGGCGGCGCTTGAGATTTACGCCCCGCCGCCCGCGGCATAAGGGGCGGTCTCGACGGCTGGCGCCCCGCGGGCCGTTCACTACCGCGCGCCAGCGCCATAAAGGCCTTGACTTCGGGGCCCAGGGGCAGAGTTTCAACCCCAAGGGCGTTATAAAAAGCCGCCGTCTGCCGTAAATCAGACAAAAATTTATATTGGCTGTCATTCATAAGAAGATAATATCCATACCCAGGCAAGATGGACACGGGGCTCCGCCCCTACGGTTCTCGCCATCTGTCTTCTGATTTCTGTCTTCTGATTCATTAAAACTGTAATGTAAACTTTAACTCTTCCGCCCCGAAAAAGAGCCGGTGCCGACGAACGAGTACCGTTAATTTATCACCCCGTTTCTCGCCCAACATGATAATTTTGACATCCGCCGTGCTCCGCACCGGTTTACCGTCAAGTTTTAACAGAATATCTCCGGCCTTAATCCCGGCTTTGGCAGCCGGGCTGTAATGGGAAACCTGCTCAATCTTAATTTCTTCAGTCTTTTTATCCCGCTCCATGACAATACCCATCAAGACCCTGGGCGGCAGTTGAACCTCCGGGCTGAAGACCACAAAATCCTCTTGCCGGGGCTTGAGAGCCCGGCCTTCAGAGTTAATAATCACCGTCTGCTCCACTCCCGGCAGACGCCGCTTGACCCGCAGGGGGATACCCTGATTCTTCAGGATATGGCCGCGCCCGGCAAGAACCACCATATGCTTCGCCGGGTTGGCCTTTAAATAGTCAGCCACCCCTTGCGCCATCACCTCATCCCAGATAGCCTGGGCCTGCATAAAGCCGTTCATATTACCATGCCCGCCCCTGTGCATCTGGAAGACCTCGGCCAGCCGCTCCCGATAACCGGGCACGTCAAGGTCACGATTCAGGGGCAGGGCCATTTTTTCTTCAGGCGCCAGGCCCGAAATGCCGCCGTCCTTATAGACCTTGCTCACCTTGTCTTTGGCGATATTCAGGGCGATTACCGGCACATGGTGCGCCCTGGCAAAGTTTAATATCTCCCGATAGAGGCGATAATCAAAACTCCAGACCTTAAAGTATTTGGATTTATGGAGGAACTCGGCCTCGTTAATCTTACCGGCCACAAAATCATCAAGGGCGCCCTGGGCGGAACGGGGAAACATCTCCATACCGATGGCGAGGTTAATGCCGCGATTCCATAAATCCCTGATAACCCGTAACTGGAGTTTATGGTCGGCGTAACGGGTGTGCATCTCCCCGACGTAAATCACCCGTTTATTGACAATTCGTGAAATAATACGGTTAAATCGGACAGTGGCCGGCATGGCGACACCCCTCGGCTCCACCGAGATAACATAGCGCAGCCCCATTTCGGCGCGGGTAATCCGTTTTTCCCTGATATTACCAGCCTCAAAATGGAGGTAGGAGTACTTACCGTAATGACGTAATTTAGCTAAGCCGGCCTCCAGCTCCTCGTGGTCAGCGGCCTTAATGAGCGCCGCCATGGCCTTGGGATTTAAGGGATTGCGGCGCACATCCACCGTCATCCCCGTCTTGGGATAGGATGGATTGGCAAAAAGCCCCCGGGCCGCGACTCCCGAAGGCCCGAGGAAGATTAACGAACCGGCGGCCAGTTCTTTATCCGTCACCTCGTTATCAGCGATAACTTTTACCCCCCGGCTCTCCAGCTCCTTGATATAAGGGGCGTAAAGATCGTATTTACCCGTCGCCACCACCGCGGTCAGTTTATCGGCCCCGGCAATCAGAGCCCAGACCGGCGGGGTTTCATCAACCCCCAAGGTACGCATCAGGTCATAATCAGGGTCAATCACTAATTGCAGGGGATACTGGCGGAGAGTAAGTTCCACCTTTTTACTCTTAGAGGTGAGATTAACCGTCTCCCGGCGCTGGCCGAAATCATTGGTAATAACCACCGGCACCTCTATTTTATAAGGCACCTTATTGCTCTGGGCAATGGTAAATTTCAGGCGCAGCCGGCCATTAACCTCCTTTAAGCTGATATCTTCCGCCTTTAAATCCGGGACATCCTTCCGAGTCAGCCATTGTTTAAAAAAAGATTGCAGCCCGCTGCCGCCGGCATTCTTAAAGCTCTGCTCAATGTCACGCCAACTGGCGGTTTTACCATCCATCCGCCGGTAAAAATCACGCAGAGCGGCAAAAAACACCCGGTCACCCACCTTGCGGCGCAGCATATGGAAGAGCATGGAGGCCTTGCCGTAGCCCACCGCCCGCCGGGCGATTCGCCGCGGATTGGGTGAGGCTTCGCCGCCCTTGAACTCCTCAATCGTCCCGCCGAGCTCCCGGTTCACTGCCGCGAATTTAATCAACTGTCCCTTGCGGAAAAGAGCGCCATGCCCCCGCTCAGCGGCAAAACTCTGGTCAGCTAAATAGGTAGTCAGCCCCTCGCACCAGTTACCCTGACTGTAATCAACCCTAATGGCGTTACCAAACCAGGAGTGCAGGATTTCGTGGCCGAGAGAGGTATCAACAATAAAGGGCAGCCGCACCACGGCCTGGCCGAGAAGGGTGAAGGTCGGCATGGCATAGCCCGTGGGCAGGCGGTTTTCAACAATACTGAAGCGCT
>DRPV01000238.1 GCA_011330685.1 Desulfobacterales bacterium | reverse complement strand
TCAGCCAAGGCAACAAATTGCCCTTAACTGTGAGCTGTAACCGTTCAGATGTGCTCCAGGTTCGTTCGTTTTGGCCACCGAGTCTGTACACCCCGTACGTGAGGTGGACAAAACGGACGAAAATGGGGTGCAGCTGAACGGTTACACATCGCCTTCCCCTCTACTCTTTAAATGCCCTGTCTAATAAATCCCCGGCGTGAAAAAGGTGAGCCTCTTCTTAACGGCCCGGTATTATTCTATATAAATCCGGCTGAGGCTAACTGGGCCCAGCACAGAGCCCAGGAAACCGGGGGCAGACGCCATTTCCTTTTTAACAGCAATCTGTGGGAGGTCTCAGGCCCCAAGGGCCGCTCCCTGGCGGTCTGCGGCCCGGCTCTCGGCGCCCCGGCGGCCGTCCTGAGTCTGGAAAAACTTATTGCCCTTGGGGGCAGACAGTTTATAATCTGCGGAACCTGCGGCTCGCTGAACAGCCGGCTCAAAATCGGTGACGTTCTGCTGCCCACCGGGGCTCGGAGCGCAGAGGGCACATCTAACCATTACCCCCTCTCCACGCCGCCAGTCCCCGCCCCCAGCCTGCTTAATATTTTGCATGGTTTTTTAAAGGCAGAGAATATAGCCTGGCATAATGGGCGCCTATGGACTACAGACGCCCCCTACCGCGAGACAAGCGATAAGGTAAGAGACTGTCAGGAGTCGGATATTTACGGCGTAGATATGGAGTTTTCCGCCCTGCTCACCGTTGCCGCCTTCCGCGGGGTGGAGTTGGCAGCCATTATGGTTGTATCTGATCAATTGGATGAAAATAATTGCTGGCAGTCGGGCTTTAAATCTCCCGTCTTTAAACAGAAAATGAACACTATCCGCCAAGGCCTCTTCAACTGCCTGCGGCAAAATGAGAACGAATGAATAAAAAATTATTTATGGTGAGCCTGGGCTGCCCTAAAAATTTAGTGGACTCTGAATTAATGCTGGCCTCCCTCAGCGCCCAGGGCTATGATATCTGCCGCCAGGCGGAAGATGCCTCCCTTATCGTGGTCAACACCTGCGGCTTCATCCAATCCGCCGTTGAAGAGGCCATTGATGAAATTCTAAGTCTTGGCCAGCTCAAAAACGCTGAACCAGACCTGCGGCTGGTGGTAACCGGCTGCCTGGTTCAGCGTTATGGTGAACGGCTGCGAGCGGAGCTACCAGAGGTGGATCTCTTCCTCGGTACTGATAATTTCATAGATATAGCAGCCCGCCTGAACGCCCTTGACAATAAGAGCCAGCCGGAAAATCTTGAGTTCCAAACGCCTACCTTCTTAATGGACAGCACCTGCCGGCGCCGGATTTCCACCCCAAATCACCGGGCCTATCTGAAGATAAGCGAGGGCTGCTCCAATCGCTGTTCCTATTGCCTCATTCCCCAACTCCGAGGCCCGTTAAGAAGCCGGGCGCTTGATGATTTGATAGTCGAGGCTCAACGGCTCGAAGCGGCGGGGGTAAAGGAACTGACCCTGGTTGGTCAGGATGTTACTGCCTATGGCCTCGATTTCGGCCCTCAGGGCCATAAACTGCCTGACCTGTTGGCCGGACTATTGGCCGAGACCGCCATTCCATGGCTGCGCATGCTCTACCTCTATCCCAACCGCATTGCCCCCCCGCTGCTCAATCTCATGGCCGATAATCCCCGCCTGCTGCCCTATTTCGATATCCCCATGCAGCATGCCAGCGATAAAGTCCTCCACCTCATGCGGCGGCCGTATAAGCAGAGCGATCTCATCAGCCTTATTGATCAGATCAGGGCCATTATGCCGGAGTCAGCCATCCGCACCACCCTTATTGTCGGCTTTCCCGGCGAAAAAGAGGCGGATATTATCAAGCTGGAAGAATTTATCGCCCAGGTGAAACTTAATCATGTCGGGGTATTCTGTTATTCCAATGAAGAGGGATGCGAAGCGGCAACATTACCAGAACATTGCGATGAAGAGCAGAAGGAGGAACGGCGGCAGCGAATTATGACCATCCAGAAGGGGATTTCAGCCCAAGTCAACCGCGAGATGATTGGCAAAATAGAAAAGGTACTGGTAGAAGGGCTAAGCCGGGAGACGGATTTACTATTGGAGGGCCGCAGCCGTTTTCAGGCTCCGGATATTGACGGCAGTGTCTATATAAACTCCGGCACCTGCAACACAGGCGACATGGTTAACCTGAAAATTACCGACGCTCATCCCTATGATTTAATCGGTGAAATTGTCTAAAGATTAACCCGTTCTTTAAGTTCCTTACCGACCTTAAAGAAGGGCAGTTTTTTGGGTGGAACCTCAATCTTTTCGCCGGTCTTGGGATTTCTACCGCAATAGGCCCCATACTCCTTAACCATAAAACTGCCAAAGCCGCGAATTTCTATATTTTCGCCACGCACCAGGGCCTCGGTCATGGCGGAGACGATGGTCTTGATGATGGAATTGGTCTCCCGCATGGGCATCTTTAATTCCTGCGCCAAAATATCAATTAGTTCCGATTTATTCATATCCCCTCCAGAATTAAGCAAAATACCAGCACGACCTTAGCGTACCAATACAGCATTACAGACAATAACTTAAGCTAACTAATTGATGTTATAAATCATTTTATTATTTGTAAAGGATATTCTTAGAAAAAATTCTTTGCAGGTCTTTTTTGTTTAAGAAACGATATTTCCCAGTTCTTAGATTTCCCAGCCGCAGGCCGCCATAGGCCAGCCTTTTTAAATAAGTCACCTTATGCCCCACTGCCGCAAACATCCGCCGCACCTGCCGTTTCCGCCCCTCATGAATAACAATGCGCAGGGTGGTGGAATTATCATCAGTCCCGGTTATCTCAATCTCCGCCGGCCAGGTCTGCCGGCCATCGAGGTCTATCCCCTTCCGCAGGGCCTCTATCTTCCGGCGGCCCACCCGGCCATTAACCACAGCGAGATAGGTCTTTTTAATCTCAAAACTGGGGTGAATAACCCGCTGGGCCAGGGCGCCGTCGTTCGTCATCAGCAAAGCCCCCTCCGTATCCAGATCCAGGCGGCCGACGGGGAAAAGACGTTCCTTTACATCGCCTACCAGTTCGCTCACCAACGGCCGTCCCTGGGGATCCTTCATGGTGGTAATAAAGCCCCTGGGCTTATTAATCAGAACGTAAATTTTTTTAGCGGCGTGCGAGACCGGCTTACCATCAACGGTCAACCGCTGGCGCCGCGGGTCAACCTTAACCCCCATGGCGGTAACAACCAGGCCGTCAACCCGCACCCGGCCGGCCCGAATCATATCCTCAGCCCGCCTCCTTGAACAAATACCGGTTTGGGCTAATATTTTCTGCAGCCGCTCTTCCATCTATCTGTAATCACCGCGGCGAAACTTCTCCACCTCAATGTAAGTGACAGCGGTTACCCGGTCAATCAGGCGGGCCAGAGGGTCGTCTTTGGGCAGCTGCTCTTTAATATCCAACAGGGCGGTAGAGTCCATTTCGAGAGAGTCAACAAGGGGAGTAAGATCATCTGACTTAAGAGTAAGATCAGCCAGCCCCCGGCTCAAAGAATCAAGCAGATCAATAGATGATTCACTCAAAGACAGGCCCTGGAGGCGGACAGCAGGCGAGGTGGCAGCGGCAGGGGCCGGAGCCTCAACCGCCGGACTGGCGGCAATCTCCTCCGGGGTTTTAAGCCCGTTTAAAAGCGCCTGAAAACCAACCTCCGGGGTCGGCAGACTTTTAGAATTTTTAGCGGTCTTACGGGCCGTAAGCCTTCTCGTCTTTAAATCATTTATCTTCATTACTCGCGGCGACAGGGGAGGATAAAGTTAGAACTGCTAAAACAGACTGTCTATATTCATTAATGATTACCTTAAATTACTTTTTTTCTCAAGAAAACATCTTTTTTTTCTCCAAATAATATGTTATATGATTTTGCTTTCTACTGTGAAGAATAAGAAAGTTATAATTTTACCATTTTGGGGCCGGTTAGAATATTTAACCCGCCGCTTAACGGCTCTTTTCCTCATCCCATGGCGATGTAGCTCAGATGGTTAGAGCATACGGCTCATATCCGTAGTGTCCGGGGTTCAATTCCCTGCATCGCCACCATTACACATTCCAGTATCATCCGATACTGTCCGAAAAGGCCCGGAATATCGGGCCTTTTTCTTTTTCTATTGTCCGGCAGGCCATATTCCGCTCCGCCTGTTTTTACCACTAAGTTCGGCAAGATTGTAATCTGACCACTGCTGTGGGTATGACCACACAGAACTGTCATCTGGCAATCTGGAAACGTAGACATAAAATCCCATAAAACATCGCCAACAGCTTTGCAGGAAAAATGAGGTAGCCGAAAACGGGAGGACGGGGTCAGGCTTGCATTATTGCGTTGTACGCTGCAAAACCGCTACATAACGTGGCGGGTATGCCAAAATAATGCAACAACGCAAGCCCGGCCCCGTGCGGCCTTCTATTATTCTGCTTGATTTATACCATAGTAGAGCATTATTTTGAAGTCATGCAGACATAATCAAGATTAGTTATGCAAAAAAATTTCACCACCAAAAAGGAGAGTTGACATGACCGCACCAACAATTAAATGGACTGGAATCCCTGGCCAAGAGTATACATATTACATTTATCCCATCGACACATTTAACCCTAAATCCGATGGTGGCAACTATGTATTTGGGAGGGAGGGAGACAAAGCCAGGTTCTCATAAGCCTGTTTATGTGGGCCAGACAAACGATCTCAAAGAAAGATTTGAAGATCATGAAAAAGAAGCCTGTGCCAGAAGAAATGGTGCCACCCATATACACGCCCACTTGAATGGAAACAAACAATCACGGCTTAACGAAGAAAAAGACATAATCAGGAAATGGAAACCTGTTTGTAATGACCAGTTGGTTTAGCGTTTTCAGAAATGTCTTGCGATTTCCACCATTCTGTA
>DRPV01000237.1 GCA_011330685.1 Desulfobacterales bacterium | reverse complement strand
TTTATTTTATCAAGGTTGACATAATAGAGCGGTATTTCCCACCGCCGTTGATCTTCAACATTCTGAACCAACAACCTTGTTCTCATAATTTTGATAACATTGGCTTCGATCAGCCTGTTTTCTGTCTCGTCGAAGTAGCTGATGTTTTGACCGGGCCTTAAACTTCTCTTAATTTCAGAGAGTCGATCAGGATTTCCCAACTGCTGATTGATCGCAGCTTTTAATCGATACAGATCGAATGATGATGCCTTTTTTAATTCTTCAATGATCCTCGAAAAGTCCATAAATTTTACCAGATACCAGATACGTTTATAGCGCCAAAAGGCCGAAAAGCCGGTTGTCAGGCAGCCACTTCCCGCAACGATACTTTGGGATGATAAATATCCTTCCCCAATTATAGTACGCCAAGCCTGTTCAGGTGGTTTGTTGTCAAGGGGAAACAAGAGGGATGTTCATGTTGTACCCCAAAACTTATTCAACCGTCATCCGCATTGTGCCAGCCGCTGCCCACCATGGGTAATTCAATGATAAAACGCGCTCCGTGCGGCTGATTATCCTTAACCCGCAGATAGCCGTCGTGATCGGCAATAACCGTATTGGCGATGGCCAGCCCCAGACCGGTACCGGTCTTCTTGGTGGAAAAATAGGGCTCGAATAATTTTAGTTTATCGGCATCATTGATGGACGGGCCGTTATCGCTGACCTCAATAAATACCAGCCTTCCGCCCTCATCCTGGCGGATCAGCACCTCAATCCGCCCTCCTTCCACGCCCTCCAGAGCGGCAACGGCGTTATCAAGAAGATTTACCAGTACACGACGCATCTGCTCCGGATCAAAAGCGAAGCGCTTCACTTCAGCGGCAGTGAGCTTAAAGCTGATCTCAAGGTGAGCCACCTCATAGAGTACCAGAACATCACGGGCCAGGGCCACCACATCATTTAAGGCCTTCTTCACCGCCGGCATCCGGGCAAAGTTGGAGAATTCACCCACCAAATGCTTTAATTCATCCACCTGCTTGATAATTGTCCTGGTACATTGATCAAAAACCTCCGCGTCATCGCCCAAGCGTTCCATATAGCGTTTACGCAGACGCTGGGCCGACAGCTGAATGGGGGTGAGGGGATTCTTGACCTCGTGAGCTATGCGTCTCGCCACCTCCCGCCAGGCCGCCATACGTTGAATCTTTTCCAGTTCGGTTAAGTTATCAAAGACAATAACCACACCGAGGGGCCGACCCTCATCGTCCTCGAGACGGGTAAAATTAACCAGCAGCGAAATAGCCTCATTATTAACGGTAATCCTTAAAGGCCGCTGTATAGTGGACTTACCGGACTGCGCCAGCTCCACAAAAAAATTCTCAAGGATGGAAAGATGGCTGAGGCGCAGAATTGTTTTATAATGCTTGTTTAAGACCTCACGATGGTTAATTTTCAACAGCTCCTCGGCAAAATGATTAATCATATTTATCCGGCCGTTAGAGTCTAAGGAAATAACCCCGGCGGTGACATTCTGCAGGATTATCTCGGTATAACGGCGGCGCTGTTCAGTCTCAATATTGATCTCTTTTAAGGCCTTGTTGGCCTCCTCAACCTGCCGCTTACTGCTCAGGAGATCTCTGGTCATCCGGTTAAAGGCGTCAAAAAGACGGCCCATCTCATCCTCGGTATCCTTCTCCAGGACAAAATCCAACTCACCACCCGCCACCCGCTGAATGGCGGCGGCCAGTTTATCAATGGGCCGGGTCAGGCCGCCGGCCACATAGAAGCCGAACCAGATGGCGCTGAAGATGATAAGCAGGGTGACAATGAGCAGCATGAGGAGCAGGCTGCTCTTTAAGGGCTTCTTTAGGAGGAGAAGCTGGCGATAGCCCTCAATCCCCTTGGAGATTATCTCCAGACGCTGTAAACGCTGTTTGGGAATAAGCAGAGAGGCCGCCAGGGTATATGAGCCGCCGTCGGCAGTCTTGAAGGAGACCAGGCCGTTCACCAATTCCCCGACCGCCACTGTCTGGGTAACGGTAAGCGCCCCGCCTTTTAAGCCGCGGTGCCGGGCGCCCTCGGAAATAATCGGCGGGCGGCCCGCTTTTTTGTCCCAGACCTGCAATTGGGGCTTGCCATTCAACGCCAGCACGGTCAGGCCGCTTAAACCATACTGCCCCAGCCGCCGTTTGAGCAATTGCCGGCAGCGCGGGGTCTTAACCCCCAGGGCGGCCAGCTCCACCGCCGTCTCCGCCGCCCGCCTCTTTACCTGCCGGGCCGTATCCTGATAGACCTCCTGAGCCAGATTCAGGGAGGCAGAGAGCGAACGATCCACATTTATATTAAACCAGTAATCCATACTGGTGGAGACAAATTGCAGGGCCACAAAAAAAAGGAGGGTCGTGGGTACCAGAGACAGAGAGACAAAAGAAACCACCAGCCGGGTTCGGAGCTTGGTGCCGATAATCCGCCGACGGCGCTCAAAGACTAACTCCACCAGATTTCTCATTACCAGAAAGGCCATGAGAAGAAGAAGCACCACATTTATGTTGATCAGGGCAAAGACCAGGACATTGCCGCTCACCGGGAAGGGAACTTCCCCAAGTTGAAAAACCCGGCTCTCAAGATAGGTGAAGAAGATAAATAGACATAGACAGACCAGAATCACATAACGGATCAGGCGTCTCTTTCTCCGGCGGCGAAGTGCCAGGGTATGCTGGTCAATAACGGAATTCAACTGAATACCAATCCGTTTCCAGGTTCCAGAATGAGAAGGGGATTAAGTAACTGAAATTAAAGGGCAGACTCTTTTTTTCCACCACAACCCTGGCCTTAAGTATATAATGGCGGTCAGGCTCCAGAGCGCTCAGGGGGACGATCTTAACCCCGTTAAGCTGCGCCATCACCCGTTCGGCCTCGGACAGTTTAGTGGTAATAAAAGCGGCTGATTTTTCGGCCGTAATTACGGTGTACTGCTTTTTAAGATTATCATAGAGCAGGGTATGCTTGACGGTACCGCTGTAAATTTCCTTGTTAAACCAGGTACCACGCTCCATATTCAGCTTGATCTGAAAAGAAAAGGTTAGCGGCAGACCGTTCTGGACCCCGGTGAGCAATTCAGTCTTAAAGGCGTTCTCCACCCGCAGGTAAAGAAGCAGATCACGGCTGGAATTTGTCACCACCAGGTCGCGCAGTACGGCTTCTCCCGCGGCCTTGGCCCGTGGGGCGGCAAGCGCCGCCAGAGAGCAGAGACTGACCAAGGCTATAAAAATAACCCGCCGCAACAACCCCGCCAAATCATTATCAATAAATAATTTCAACGCAGCACCCGCTTATCCCCAACCCTGATGGTGAGTTTCCGGCGGTCAAAATATTCCAGCAGGGGAATAGAAAATTTCCGGGACAAACCGGTAAGGCCCTTAAAGCCCTGAGCATCAATCTCGCCGTCACGCTCCAGCACGGCCCGCAGACGTTCCTCAAGATCGGTGAGGCATTGCCGATGAAAATAGAGATTACCGCTAATCCGCTGCAGGCGGTCATCACGGATCAAAGTCTCAATAATTTCCCGCAGTAATTTTTCGGGCTGACCCTTAAAATGGGCCATAACCTCCTTAATAGTGGGCGGATTAAGCTTCGCGGCCCGGAACATCTCCTCAATCTCACGCTGGATACCGCTGACATCAGCCGCCATGGCCACCTCATGACCACTCAGACGCACCAGGGACTGCTCCTGCTCAATATTCCCGGCCTTGGTTAAATTATTCAGCAGAAGTTGAAAAAGTTTCGGTTCCAGCCCCTGCTGGAGGCGGGAGCGCAGCTCCTCCTTGCCCACGCCCTCCTTTAAGGGGTTATCCTGGTGGAATTGCTTGATAATCTCTATGGCATTATTCTCCAGAACAGCCATAATCCGAGCCCCGACATACCATTGACGTTCCGAATCTACCAACAATATACGGCGCTGCGACAGGGGTTGGCGCAGCACCTTGCTCAGGCGTTTACCAAAGACCCCGGTGAGAATTTGCAGATCATTATAGGTCAGGCCGTTTATACCGCTTTCATTGAGATGAAAAATGGCCAATTCATCGGCCGCAGCCCGATAGGCCTGAAAGATTCGCGGATTCTCATCTCTGAAACGGCGGCGTTTACGGCTGACGCGGGGATTTAAAATCGTCCCGCCGCCAATGGTAAATACCGGCGAATATGATCGCACCACATAATGATCACCGGGCCAGACCGCGGCCGCCTCCTCAAGAAGAATCTGGACATTTAACACATCACCCGGCGCCCCCTCCTCCTGCTCCAGCAATACCACCCGGCCCATGATCTCGGCGGTACCAAGATGCACCCTGACCCGCGCCCGGTTCTTTAAATTTTTCTTATTACTGGAGAGATAGGTAAATTCGGCATCCAGCATATAGGAAGGCCGCAGACAGCCGGGCGTAGCCAGCACCTCACCCCGATGAATGGCATCCATATCAAGGCCCTGGATGTTAATGGCCGTACGATGACCGGCCTCCACCTCCTCCACCTCCCGGCCGTGAATCTGAATACCCCGAATCCGGCCCCGGCCGCCCTGGGGATACAGCTCAATCTCATCCCCCACGGCCACCCGGCCGGCAATAGAGGTGCCGGTTACCACCGCCCCAAAGCCCTTCATGGAGAAAACCCGGTCAACAGGAAGACGAAAGGGCCCGGAGACAGCAGTCAAATCAGAATCCGCCACGAGACGATTGAGCTCCGTCTTTACCTCCTCA
Source organism: Desulfobacterales bacterium (assembly GCA_011330685.1). Lineage (GTDB taxonomy): Bacteria > Desulfobacterota > Desulfobulbia > Desulfobulbales > VMSU01 > JAADIV01. Next base: position 7,249 of record DRPV01000237.1, on the reverse strand, counting down.
ATCCCCTCGCCGCTCACCGATGAGACCTTGAGCAAAGGGGCATTCTCCAGAAAACTACCGGCAAAATACTCCCGGACATCCTCCTCCACCATCTCCAGCCAATCAGGTTCCACCATGTCGATCTTGGTGATGATAATCAGGCCCTGACGCACCCCGAGCAGGCTGCATATCTCAAAATGCTCCCGGGTCTGGGGCATAATCCCCTCGTCGGCGGCCACCACAAAGGCCACCAGATCAATACCAACGGCCCCGGCCACCATGTTCTTGACAAACTTCTCATGCCCCGGCACATCAATAATGCCGAGACGATGACCGCAGGGAAGATCCAGAAAAGCAAAGCCCAGCTCAATGGTAATACCGCGTTTCTTCTCCTCCCGCAGCCGATCGGTCTCAATGCCGGTAAGGGCTCTGATCAGGCTGGTCTTACCATGATCCACATGCCCGGCAGTACCAAGAACTATCTCCCGCATAGCTTATAAGGCTCCGGTACAGTAAGGGTTGGAGCGTTTCTCAATGCCGATGGTGGAACTGTCGCCGCCATAGCCGTGTCCGGGCCAGACAACGGAATCTTCAGGCAGGGTCAGAAGACGCTCCTGAATAGATTTATTAAGCTCCTTCGTGGAACCGCCGGGGAAATCCGTGCGGCCCACCCCGCCCACAAAGAGGGTATCGCCGGTGAATAGATCAGGCTTATTATAGAGGCAGATACCGCCCGGAGTATGGCCGGGGGTATGAATCACCATTAGATTTTCCTGCCCCAGACTAATAATATCGCCGTCCCGCACCAGCTTGTCAGGCGGCGGCGACTCGGGCAAGCCCAGGATGGAGAAATACTGCTTGGTTTCCGAGCGGGCGAAAAAGGCGGCATCGTCTTCATGCATGACAATCTCCGCCCCCCAGGCCTCCTTTAAAGGCCCATTGGCACAGACGTGATCAGGATGCCCGTGGGTATTGATGATATATTTAACCATCAGGTTCTCCGCCGCCACAGCGGCCTTGATCTTGTCGATGGAGCCGCCCGGATCAATTACCGCCCCGATTTTGGTCTCAGGACAGCCGATTACATAACAACACACGCTCATGGAACCGACCACGATCTGTCTGACAATCATATTCTACCCCTTATGAAGACTATGAATTGCAGTCGCAGGTACCGCCGCAGGCGCAGCCGCTTTCCGCCACATTGAGAGAAACCGGGGCGGCCGGGGTATTTTTGACCACGTTATCAATCAAGGCCCCAAAGGCGGTAACCGCCGGGCTGCTATTGGTGGAACTTAAGTAAGGACTGCCCTCATCACCGCCGATAACCACCCTGGGATCCATGGGAATACGGCCCATAAAATTAATATCAAAGTCCTTGGCAGTACGCTCACCGCCGCCGCTCTTAAAGACCTCCACCACCTCATTGCAATGGGGGCAGATTAGACCGCTCATATTCTCCACCAGACCAATTATTTTCATTTTGACATGGTTGCAGAAATTGATCGATTTCCTGACATCGGCCAGGGCGACATCCTGGGGAGTAGTTACCACCAGGGCCTGGGCATCCTTAATGGTGTCAGCGATGGTCAGAGGCTCATCACCGGTACCTGGAGGAGCATCAATAATAAGATAATCCAGCTCACCCCAGTCCATATCGGCGATAAACTGACGAATAGCCTGAATCTTTAAAGGCCCGCGCCAGATAATGGGATCATCCCGATCCTCCATCATGTACTCCAGAGATATAACCTTGAGATTATCGCCCACCCGCATGGTGGGTACGAGAGCCCCCTGTTCCATGGAGGCGTCTTTTAAATTTTCTTTCAGATTAAGCATCCGGCAGACATCCGGGCCATGGAGATCCACATCCATTAAACCGACCTTAAAACCACGATTAGCAAGACCCAGGGCCAGATTGGTGGAGACCGTGCTCTTACCGACCCCGCCCTTGCCGCTCATTACCAGAATTTTGTGAGCGATTTTACCAAGTGAGGCCTTGATCTCATTGTCCTGCTGGGCAATCTGGGCCTGCATATCAGACTGCGAGGGCCCGGAACTACAACTGGCGCTTTGACTGCTGCAACTTCCACATGAACTGCTCATATTAGATCTCCTATTTGTCCTATATTCAGAATATATAATTACCGGCACCAACTCATTGTCAATACCGTTTTCCCGTTCTGTAACTGTTCAGCCAAGGCAACAAATTGCCCTTAACTGTGAGCTGTAACCGTTCAGATGTGCTCCAAGTTCGTTCGTTTTGGCCACCGAGTCTGTACACCCCGTACGTGAGGTGGACAGGTAAGCGTAGACTCCGAAACGGACGAAAATGGGGTGCAGCTGAACGGTTACACCGTTCTTACGATTAGTGGCCGCCAATATAACCTAAGGCGAAACCTTTTAAAACACAAAACGTAACTGCTCAGCTGCACCCCATCTCGGAGTCTGCGCTTACCTCGCCCGTTTCACCATCCTCACGTACAGAGGGGCTGTCTACATCAGTATTTCGCAAGGTTGGAACGTGCACAGGGTTGATGTTCATGGAGCGCTTAGGTTTCGTACAGCCCCTTGTTTACCTCACTCATTGGCTGCCTGAAAGCAACGGGCAGCACCTCCAACTTGTCTAATTTATCAATGGTGTATGCCTTACCTGCCAGGAGCTTGGCATGTCTGACCTCAATCTTAATTTCGCTGTCAGCAAGGCATTTAAAATCGTTCAACATTTTATTATCCACCTTAAAATGCCGGGAAGAGATAAGCACAAAATCATTACCATAGACCCTGAAAGCCGTACTGTCAGGGAAAACCACCTGTAATTCAGCGGCAAAGTCCTTAAAGAACTGATTTCCCTGATCCCAGCCGTGCAGTTTATTGTATTCTGGAACATTCAAAAGATGCAGCATATACATACAGGTATAATGATTCAGATCTAAGTTGTTTAAAATACTTTTCAGATAGACCTCGTTATACAGCCCGGTGAGTTTATCATTAAAGAAATAGGAGAACCTCTTCTTCTCAAGATTAGTTGCCGGAAGCTGGTTTATGCTCTTGGAAATCTTGATGCCCGACAGCACCTTGACTGCCGCCTTCACTACATCAGGATGGAACTGAGTACCGCTATACTCCTGCAGTTCGTCCAGGGCTTGGGGAATTTCTTTTCTCGCCTTATATATCCGGTTGGTAGTCATGGCATCAAAGGCATCGCTCACCGTCATAATTCTTGAAAGCGGTGGAATATCATCCTCCCGCAGCCCGTCCGGGTAGCCCTTGCCATCGTGTCTTTCATGATGATGCAGAATTATCACGGCTAATTCTTTATACATCTCAATCTTTGAAAGCATCTCATAACCGGCAACAGGATGTAGTTTAATCAGGTCATAATCAAGAGTGGTCAATTTACCCGGTTTAAGCAGGACTGAATCCGGGGTGGCAATCTTACCGATATCATGGAGGATAGCGGCCTTGTAGACCTTCTTTATATCCTCAAATTCAAAATCCATTTCCCGGGCAATAAGTTGACAATAGTTGGCGACACGCTCGGAATGCCCTGCCGTATAGGTATCCCTTTGCTCAATCATATCAACAAAAGAAAAGATTGTTTCTTCGTAATTGGCCGCGCGCTCGGCGGTGAGTTTTGTCACTGATTCCCTCTGCCTGAAAGAATCGATGGCAAAGCTGATATCCCCGGCCAGATCAGCCAGCATCTCCTGCTCTTCCGGAGCGAAGCCCTCTTTGCGCCAAGTATAAATACTCAAGGCCCCGAGTGATTCACCAGACCGGGGAGCCCGCAGCGGAAGACTGATTACCGCCTGAAAAGCCTTCATAGCGTCACGGTCACGCCAATGGTTCTGATCCGCCGTCCCAATAACATTCTGATGAATCACTATTCGGTTATGCCTGATACATTGGGCCGCAGAGCTTGAATAAAAGAGGTTGTCAGCATCAAAAACATCATAGGGCGGATCAAGGAGTGGGCTGCCCTCAAGCTCCGAGGTATGAATTGTCTTGATTACGTTATTCTCCAGCAGGCCGATCCAACTGAAACCATAATGGCCGTGCTGGACAAATCGGACACAGGAGCTTTCCAGCAGACTGACAAGGTTTGGCGAGATAATCAACAGCTTATTTATATGGGCAACCGTATTGAGAATCTCCTGTAAATAGCGTTCCTTATCTAATAAAGCCCTGATTTTTTCCATACGTTGATCAACCGTACTTTCAAGGGTTTTATTAAAATTTTCTATTTTTTTCTTATCACGCTTGGCCTTTTCGGTTATCAGCCCCACCGGCACGGTAATAAAAAAGAGAAAGCCGATCCGCACAGCCAGATCAGTCCATTCAATATGAGCTGGTACAGAAATAATGCTGACCCCGTAACAGACAGCGGAAACAGCCGCGACGATTAAGCCGAATTCAAGGCCGAAATAGATAGTATGCAGACAGAGAAGAAGGTAATAACCCAGGAAAAAGCTACTGACAAAATTCGTTTCCGTGTGAATCAGGTTTGACAGAAAAATAAGATCAAGAACCAGAGAGGCTAAATACACCTTCTTCAAAAAGGCCGGTTTTAAAAAAATAATCAGGTAACAAAGCAGGCTGTAAACAAAAAAGAAGATAAGAGACTTAAACAAAACAGCCTCTTCACGCTGGGGAAGATGAACAATCAGGAGCCAGGAAATACCGCCAATAAGGCTGAAGACACGTAACAGCAAAAAGGTGAGGTCAACCTCGTTGGTGGCGGCAACAACTTTTTTCCACTGTCTATGCAAAAAACTCATAAATAAACCAAGATGGTAATTAAGTAAAAAATCAACTTACAGACCGAGCAGAATAAGCGACGCAGACAGATTACCACAGCGGGCCAGCCCCATCCTCCATCGTTGGATGACGATACATCCTTTTCCATAGAGATGCCAAGCAAAAAATCAAACTGTCAGGTAAAGACAAGATGGGGGACGTCTATGATTTCATGCGTTTTGCTCAATAATTAAGGATATCCTGGTAAGAGCGGGCTACCTTGGACAAAACGGGGGACGTCTATGATTTCATGTCATTCTTTGGGCTATGCGGCTTGAATCCTTTTTCTAAGAGGCGCAGCAGGACAGTTTCTTCACATCTTTGTCAAAGGTCTGGATGGTTAACTTAATTGCCTCGCTGAGGGTGAGATAGGGATGAAACATGGCGCTTAAGTCTCGCAGAGGAATTTTGTATTTAATCGCCAGGGAGACCTCCATGAGTAATTCACCGCCTTCCGGGCTTAAAATTGAGGCCCCGACAAGATAGTCCTCTCCCTTTTTCTTTAACAATTTAATGAATCCCCTGGTATCCCTGGCCGCAATGGCTCTTGGGACATTATTCAAGCTGAGAGAGGCGCATTCTACCTCTATTCCTCTTTCCGCAGCCGTTAATTCGTTAAGCCCCACCCTTGCTACCTGCGGGTCGGTGAATACCACGTAGGGCAGGACGCCGTAATCCCGGCGCTCCTTATTACCCCTAAAGGCGTTTTCAACCGCCAGTCTGCCCTCGGCGGCAGCAGTATAGACAAAGGCCGGATTGCCGATGACATCCCCGGCGGCATAGATATGGCCACTGGTGCTTTGATTATAATCGTTGGTGATAATGGTGCCGTCGGGGTTCAGTTCTACTTCCGCCGCCTTTAGATTAAGCCCCGAGGTGTTCGCTCGGCGGCCGGTGGCCACGATTAACTGCTCTGCCCGAACCTCTTGCTGTTTACCGGCCTTAGTAAATGAAACCTTGAACTCCCCGGCCTGGGAAATCCGGCCGCAGGTAACCCCGGTAATAATATTCACGCCCTCGGCCCGCAGATAGCCCGCTAACTCTTCAGTAAGATCCGGATCTTCCGACGGCAATATTCTGGCGCTGCGCTGGAGTACAGTAACCTGGGAGCCCAGGCGCTGAAACATTTGGGCAACCTCTAAGGCAATATAGCGGCCGCCGATAATGACAATAGAGGATGGCAACTGCCGCAGCTCAAAAGCACTGGTGCTGGTTAAAAAATCCACCTCTCGGAGGCCGGAAATAGCGGGTATATGGGGACTGCCGCCGGTGGCAATAAGAAAAAAAGCGGCCCGCAGGCGGTGGTTACCCGCAATTATTTCATGGGGAGAAACGAAAGAGGCTTCACCGGCTATAAAATCAATATTATAGGACTCCAGGACATTCTGGTATTTGGCCTGCCGCAGCCCTCGAACCAGCTCATCTTTTTGGCGTATCAGCTCTTTAAAATCAAGCGGGGCGGTACCCCCCGTAACGGCCTTGAAATTGGGCCGTAAAATCTTCTGCCGGGCCTCGGCGGCCCGGATCAGGGTCTTGGAGGGGACGCAACCGTAATTGACGCAGGTGCCGCCCACGGTGCCACGTTCCACCATGGCCACTCTTTTACCCATTTCAGCGGCCCGAATAGCCCCGGCAAAGGAGGCGGCACCGCTGCCAATGATAACCAAGTCATAATCATTATTAGATGAAACCGCGCGATCGTTCATAATTGCCTCCGTGATGGTTATTCGTTAATTGCATCAGTAGGTAACGGGACAGAATTGTTAGTTTTCTTTTCCGTAATTATGGCCTTATAGGGCCCCATCCTGCTAACGGCCTTTAAAATCTGTGCATTGCTCACGGTGAGAGAATTATCCTGGCCGTCTTCTTTACCCTTTCATCCTCTTCACATTGACAATCGGCTTTTTTAAATTATAGCTTCCAACTGATTTTAATCCCAAGCTTAACATCGTCTTATCCACCACCTGGCGGACATCGGCCATGCATCAGCGGCCCTTGGGATTAGTGGTCTCGCAATGACAGCCGCCGACCTTTTTGGCGGCAGCAATGGCAGCCATAATCGTTGATTTACCATGGGCTTTTATATCCGCCTCAATATCACGCGCGGTGTGTTTAAAACAATAACAGACATACTCGGTCATAATTTTTCCTCCTTTAAACAGCTTTGCCCATCAATCATGTTGAGGATAGGACATTCTCCGACACCCTTATCAAAAGAGCATGATTTAGTTAACTCGCTAAGAATACGACTCATTTTTTCAAGTTCTTCTATCCTGACCCTGATATCAGCCAGTTTTATCTGGGCTCGTTGGCGTATATCATCGCAGGTAACGCCGGGCACACAACGTAAATCCCGCAATTCACCAATCTCCTTGAGGGTAAACCCTAATTTTTTGGCCCGTCTGATAAAACGAATAAGACGAACAGTATCCAATGGATAACGGCGGTACCCATGATCGGCACGCGGCGG
>DRPV01000236.1 GCA_011330685.1 Desulfobacterales bacterium | reverse complement strand
GAACGCCTGATCCTCAGCACCGGCTCAGAACCCTTTGTCCCCCCTATTCCCGGCCGTGAATTGCAGGGGGTATTCACTATTCATAAGAACTATTCTTACCAGAATAATCTGTTTCATGAGGTGCTTCCCCACGTTAAGCGCCTGGTGATCATCGGCGGCGGCTTTATCGGGGTGGAATTCGCGGAGGAAATTCATCGTCGGGGGATTGAGGTTCATATTGTTGAAAAAATGCCTCACCTGCTCGCCACTGTATTTGATAAAGAATTGTATATCCCCATAGAACAATATTTACAGAACCTCGGCATAACGGTTCATGTCCATAGTGAGATTGAGGCAATCCTTCCCCAGGCGACGGAAAATAAAGTTGCCGGGGTCAAGATCAAGGGGGGAGATGAAATCTCCGCGGAAGCCGTCCTAATTGCCATTGGGGTACGTCCCCGGATTGATCTGGCAAGGGACATGGGGTTGACCCTGAGCCGGCATGGCGCAGTGATGGTGGACGGATTTCAGCAGAGTATTGATGACCCCTGTGTCTTCGCGGTGGGAGATTGCGCCCAGAAGCAGGATTTTTTTACCCGACGTGAGGGCGGGGTATTGCTGGCTTCCCAGGCTGCCGCCGAGGGCAGGATTGCCGGCATGAACCTTTATTCCTTTCAGGTGCTGCGCCATAATGCCGGCAATGTAGCGGTTTACGCCGGCGCGATCAGCAATCTGGCCTTTGGCGCCGCGGGAATGACCGCTACCCAGGCCGATAGATCTGGGTTTTCCATTATTGTCGGTGAGGCCAATGTCTTTGATCATTATCCGCCCGGCATGCCGGATACCCATAAGGTGTACTGCCGTCTTATCTTTTCCCAGGAGTCTCTATGCCTTCTCGGCGGCCAGATCCTCGGCGGCCCCACCACGGGAGAGCTGGTCAACGGCATCGGTTTTTTAATTCAAACCAGGGTAACGGCAACGGACATAGTCAGTTTCCAGACCGGTATGCACCCACGTCTTACCGGCTCGTCACATCCCGTTACCGAGGCCGCGGTAAATGCCCTGCAACAACATTATCATAACCAGACAAAATCAAATTGTCTGCCGCACAATGACTGATAATCACCATTACTGTGGCGGCAGAACTCCGGGCCCCGAGGCCGCAGATCGGCGTTTTTACGACGCCATTACTCTGCAGGGTAGTGTTCATGGAGCGCTTCCCCCTTTTTCAAACCCTTAATTTATGAGGTAACACTATGAAACGAATTGCAATTAACGGGCTGGGACGTATCGGCCGTCTGGCGCTCCGCCATTATATGGCATCACAGGAAGATTCCATAGAAATCGCCGCGGTAAATGATCTGGTTCCGCTGGCGGATCTGGCCTATATGCTCAAATATGATTCCGTGCATGGCCGCACCCCGTATGAAGTCTCTTATGGTAAGGATTATCTGCAGTTAGGTACCAGAAAAATTAAATTCCTGGCCGAACGAGATCCGGCCGCTCTGCCCTGGAAAGAGCTAAACGTGGATGTGGTTATTGAATGCACGGGCCTGTTTACGAAAAGAGAACAGGCCGCCAGGCATCTGCAGGCCGGGGCAAAACGGGTAATCATCAGCGCCCCGGCAAAGGACGCTGACTTCACCGTGGTCATGGGCGTCAATGAGCAACAATTTGATCCGGCCAGTCACTTTATCATCTCCAATGCCTCATGCACCACCAACTCCTTAGCGCCGCCGCTCAAGGTTCTGATTGATAATTTCGGCATTGAAATGGCGACGGTCACCACCATACACGCCTATACCGCGACCCAGGGTCTGGTGGATAAACCGGCAAAAAATATGATCCGGGGACGGGCCGCCGCGTTATCACTTATTCCCACCAGTACGGGTTCAGATATTGCCACAACCAGGGTGCTGCCGGAGTTGACCGATCGTTTACGTGCCATAGCGGTTCGAGTTCCCATCCCCGATGGAGCCATGACCGACATAAATGCCGTATTACGCTGCGATGTCACGGCAGAGCGAGTCAACAAGGTCATGGCGGAAGCCGCGACAGGCCGCATGCGGGGGATTCTCGGCTATACGGACGAGCCGCTGGTCTCCATCGATATTATTGATGACCAGCACTCAGGCATTGTTCATGGTCTCTCCACCCGGGTCGTACAGAACCGGATGCTGAAATTACAGGTCTGGTATGATAACGAGGCCGGTTATGCCAAACGTCTGCTGGATCTTGTCAACTGTCTGCCCCTATAATATTTTGGATAGCGATCAATTAACCACACCGAGATTCATATAACCCCCATAATTGTAAGTGTTTCATGGCCGCCATGGGCGCGTGTTCATGGTGCGCTTACATTTTGTCTTACCAACCGGATCTGAACAAAGGACAAGACATGAAAAAATTACCAGGCAACAAAACAAAACTTGTCTGTACCATTGGCCCGGCCTCTGACTCCAGCGAGATGATTGAGCGGATGCTTAAAGCGGGAATGAATGTTGCCCGGCTGAATTTTTCCCACGGCGATTTCACCGGGCATGGCGAGGTGATTAAAAAGATTCGGGCCGCCTCG
>DRPV01000235.1 GCA_011330685.1 Desulfobacterales bacterium | reverse complement strand
CGTTTTTTAATGGTTACCGGCCGCAGTTCTACTTTCGGACAACCGATGTCACAGGTATTGTAACTCTTCCCGAGGGGGTTGAGATGGTAATGCCTGGTGACAACGTCTCAATAGAGGGCGCCTTAATTACCCCTATTGCCATGGATGAGGGGCTGCGCTTCGCGATCAGAGAGGGCGGCCGGACAGTGGGTGCCGGGGTTATTAACGAGATTATTGAATAGTTTTAGATTAGTTTAGTTTTTTTCAGGGGACAGATCCTTGCTACAGCATCTGTCCCCTGCCTTTTTAGAGAAACATTGATACAGGCATAACTAATGAGAGAAATTATCACCCTTGGGTGCACAAAGTGTAAACAGCGTAACTACACTACTACAAAAAATAAACGTCAAACTCCTCAAAAGCTTGAGTTCAAGAAGTATTGTCGGTTCTGTCAAACGCATACGATGCATAAGGAAACTAAATAGGCGGGATTTTACTTACGGAGTAATCTCTCTCTCTAAGTGCTTAATGTCATCTTTGGTATCCTCCTTGAGTTATTAAAATGTTATGCAGGCCAGTAGCTCTAACGGTAGAGCATCGGACTCCAAATCCGAGGGCTGAGGGTTCGAATCCTTCCTGGCCTGCCATTTTTTTTCAATGTGGCGTAAACTATTAAGTTGCACCCCATTTTTTCGACTGATTTGCTCCTTTTCACGTACAGGGAGTACAAACTCGGAGGTCGAACGAACGAACTTGGGCAAATCCGGATCTTCGCTTAGCTGAACAGTTATGGTTACGAGGAGTTTAGGGGGGGTAGTACCCTACTGAATAGTTACAATGTGGCTATTTAATTGTTAAATTATAGCGGGTAATCATCGTATGGCACAAAAGGGTAAAATAAAAGTTAATTCAGTTCCAGAGACCGGTTCTAAATTCAGCGTCGGGCAGATTAAGGTGTTCTCGGCTGATGTTAAAAAAGAATTTAATAAGATTACCTGGCCGGATAAAAAACATACCATAGGTGCTGGTGGAGTTGTTGTAGTGCTGGTTATGTTGATTTCCTTCTATTTGGCATCTGTTGATTTAGTTCTTGGTAAGATCATTGCGGCTGTACTTAAGTAGACATCTCTGAATGAACTATTCACCTGCAGATTTGGCGCAGCTTAGACTCTAGTTATTCTATATAACGGCCATGCCCAGCTGTCCAGGCACAACAAAACATGAACCTCGGCGGGAGATCACATCCTGAGTGTGGTTTATTGATTGTTTACAGTGACTTTCATATAAAAATATAAATTGGGATATTCAATGGCACTATGTTGGTATATTGTAAATACTTATTCCGCTTTTGAGGAGAAGGCCAAAGCTGCCTTGGAGGAACGGATTAAGCATGCTGGGCAGGAAGAACTATTTGGTGAGATTCTGATTCCCACCGAGCAGGTCGTGGAGATGGTTAAAGGTAAGAAAAAGACCTCTTCCGTAAAGTTTTTCCCCGGTTATATTCTCATTCATATGGAGTTAAACGAAAATACCTGGCATACGGTTATTGATACACCGAAGATTTCAGGTTTTATTGGTGATGACCTTCATCCGCAGCCTCTGGCAGAGGAAGAGGCGGAAAAGATTATCGGCCGTATTAAGGACGGAGCCTTGAAGCCTAAGCCCAAGGTTTCCTATGAGATTGGAGATGCGGTACGAGTGACGGATGGCCCCTTTGCCAATTTCCAGGGAGTGGTTGATGAGGTATTCCCCGACAAGGGCAGAGTAAGGGTAATGGTAAGTATTTTTGGGCGTGATACTCCGGTTGAACTTGAATATATTCAAGTGACTAAGGGTTGATTCTCGCCGCTTTTTTTTAAAAAATCTCTTTCAAAGACTTAGATTCGATATACAGGAGTATTCATAATGGCGAAAAAAATAACAGGCTATATAAAATTGCAGATTCCGGCGGGTAAGGCTAACCCTTCTCCGCCGGTTGGCCCAGCCCTTGGCCAGCATGGGGTCAATATTATGGAGTTTTGTAAGGCCTTTAACGCAAAAACTCAAGGCCAGGGCGATATGTTGACCCCAGTAGTAATTACGGTTTATGCTGACCGGTCATTTTCCTTTATTGTCAAAACTCCGCCGGCCTCTACCCTCTTGATGAAGTCATTAAAACTCAAGAAGTGTTCCAGTAATCCCAAGCGTGAACGTGTGGCTAATATCACCAAGGCGCAGATTAAGGAGATTGCGGAAATTAAAATGCCTGATCTGAATGCCTATGATGTTGAGGCGGCTATGAAGATTATTGAAGGAACCGCCAGGAGTTGTGGAATTACAATTGTTGATTAATTGATAAACTATCAGGAACCATTTGATTTAAGTGGAGTAAATAATGTCAAAGACAGGAAAGATTCATAAGGATAATCTGGCTAAAGTCAACTCGGCAAGTCTATATCATTTAGATGAGGGACTTGCTTTATCCTTGTCTTGTAAGCGCGATAAAATGGTGGAATCGGTTGATCTCGCCATCGGCCTGGGGGTTGACCCCCGTCATGCTGATCAAATGATCCGCAGTAGTGTGGTCTTACCCCATGGTACAGGTAAAACAGAGAGAGTTCTGGTTTTTGCCAAAGGCGACAAAGAAAAGGAGGCCTTGGAGGCGGGAGCGGATTTCGCCGGCGGGGATGACTTAGTCGCTAAAATTAAGGGGGGCTGGCTTGAATTTGACCGTACTATTGCTACCCCGGACATGATGGGTACGGTAGGTAAAATTGGCCGGGTGCTTGGCCCCCGCGGCCTGATGCCCAATGCTAAATTAGGGACGGTTACCTTTGATGTGGCGCGGGTAGTAAAAGAGATTAAGTCCGGTAAGGTTGATTTTAAGGTTGACAAGGCTGGCATTATACACGCAATGGTTGGTAAGACGTCATTTTCAGCTGAGGCTCTGCGTGAAAATATTTTAAGTTTTATCGGTAAGATCTTGCAGTTAAAACCGTCCTCTGCCAAAGGAATTTATCTTAAGGCCATCAGCCTTTCTACCACCATGGGGCCAGGAATCAAACTTGATCCCGTGGATCTTAAATCATTATTGAAGGCCGCTTGATTTTTTTTACAGAGAGTGTTGCAAACAATAGTGTCTGAATGAGGATTTTGGCTCGAGATCGGGTAGGCTCGGAGATTGGGAAAGAATCCGATTTACAGGCAGGTAACTGTTAATTAATTCCAGTTCATGCCCCCCATTTTTTTTAGTTGATATTTGAAGATGGGGGGCGGGCTTTCAATATTTCGGTAATTTCAGCCGCGATTGATTAGAAGTCCGTGTTAACCGCGGTTGCTTCTCTTTTTTTATTTGTATATGGACTTCGGATGACATTCTGCTGATCGGCTTATTAACCAAATTTCGGTTCATATCTGGAATCGGCGCTTTTCCTGAGCGGTTTCTGTACCATGTTGAGGGTAATTTGTTGCCCCTGCTGCACGGTTACAATTTCGTTATAGATGTCCATAATTTCATAGTATATCTTAATAGTTACAACACTTCGTCTATGTGGCGGGGTTGAGCCTGTTAAGGGTTCTTTTTTTATCAGCGAGCAGTTTTGAAGTCGAAGACAGCAGGTTCCATCCTCGTGGTTTAATTGGCGTATTTCATTAATTGCGTCAGCCTGCCGAGACAAAGGTTACAGCCCCAGTCCAAACCGTCGGCCTCGACTGTTCTTCAGTCAAACTCAACCGGAAGAAAAGGAGGTGAAAAGCATTGAACCGCGATGAAAAGGTGTCTGTTGTTGAGGAATTCAGCGACAAATTTGCCAAGGCTAAGATTGCAATTATTACTGATTATCGAGGACTTAGTGTCTCTGATTTTGAAGAATTGCGAATCTCTTTACGTCAATGTGGCTCGGAAATCAGGGTAGGTAAAAATACCTTGATGAAACGGGCGGTGGCCGGAACTTCATTTGAGGGGTTGGTGGATTTTTTCAAGGGCTCTACCGCTCTGACAATTTCCTATGATGATCCCGTCGGCCCTGCCAAGGTTCTATCTGAGTATATTGATAAACATGAGCAGTTAGAGATAAAGGGTGCCGTATTTGAGGGTAAATTACTTTCAAAAGAAGATTTGACGGCCCTGTCCAAGCTGCCTGCCAAGGATGTGCTCCTGGCTACCCTGCTCTCAGGCATGCAGGCTGTTCCCACTAATTTCGTTCGGGTTCTTAACGCTATTCCACAGAAGATGGTTTATCTGCTGCAGGCGGTAAAGGATCAGAAAGAACAATAAAGATTACTTACAAAGATTATAATTTTGGAGGAAGTAGAAATGGCTGTAACTAAGGATGATGTAGTTGAATTTATTGCGAATATGAGTGTTCTCGAACTTTCCGAGTTAATTAAGGAAATGGAAGAGAAATTTGGTGTCAGTGCTGCCGCGCCGGTGGCCGTTGCCGCTGTTGGTGGAGCTGGTGATGCCGGTGGTGCTGCCGCTGAGGAGCAGACGGAATTTGATGTTATTCTCACTGGTGCTGGTGAAAAGAAGATTCAGGTAATTAAAGAGGTTCGTGCTATTACCTCCCTGGGATTGAAAGAGGCCAAGTCTCTGGTTGAGAGTACTCCCGCTCCTGTGAAAGAGGGAGTCAGCAAGGACGAAGCTGCCGAGATCAAGGCCAAGATTGAGGCCGCTGGCGGTTCCGCTGAAGTCAAGTAAAACTATTTCCACTTGGGGCGGCCTGACTTATCGGCCTCTTACTGGTGGTATAGGCACTAAAACGCTGCCCTTGCGGATGCAGCGTTTTAGTGCGTTTGGTAGTCTTTTTTGGTGTGATGACTAAAACTATATATCCTGACGGAGTCAGTCGTTACCTCCGGGGGCTCTGGTAGTCTTCCATCCATCAAACAAGCTGTTTTACCCGGTAGCATTGACTGAACTATGCAGTTCGATGGTTAAATATAAAAATAATCATCAGGCTGAATAGTCACGCATTGACAATTATTTTTCTATGGAGAATGCGGGGGTGGTTCTCTATTGAATGAAGGGCGAGGTCTGAATAATGAAGATGAACAAAATAGTCAGGAAGAGCTTTGCGAAGATTGGTGAACTTATTGACAAGCCGCATCTCATTGAGATGCAGCGCCTGTCATATGAGGAGTTTCTGCAAAAGGACATTGACCCTGATCTGCGTAAGGATGTTGGTCTGCATGCCATCTTCAAGAATATTTTCCCTATTAACGATTTTAACGAGGTCTGCTCTCTGGAGTATGTCCGCTATACCTTCGGAGAACCGAAATACACGGTAGCGGAATGTACTCAACGGGGTATGACCTATGAGATCCCCATAAAGATTACCGTACGCCTGATTACCTACGATATTGATCCTGATACCGAGGTTAGAAGTATTCGTGATATCAAGGAACAATCCGTTTATCTTGGCAGCCTGCCTCTGATGACCAAGGCTGGAGTGTTTATAGTTAACGGTACCGAGCGGGTAATTGTCAGCCAGTTGCAGCGCTCTCCGGGTCTTTTCTTCGCTCATGACAGCGGCAAGAGCCATGCCATGGGCAAATTGTTGTATTCCGCCCGGATTATCCCGGTACGGGGCTCCTGGATTGATCTCGATTTTGATGCCAAGGATATCCTGTATGTTCGTATTGACCGGCGCCGTAAGTTCCCGGTTACTACACTGCTCAAGGCCATGGGTACCGACTCCCCGCTCTTTGCTGATATTGTCGAAAAATATCAGGTAAATTCAGAGATTAATCTCTCCGAGCTTCTGCTCCGTTTCTTTTATACCTCTGAGACTGTTTATTTTGATGGTGATTCGGTAAGCAAACAATTTATTCCGGAGATCATGGTGGGCCAACGGGCTCCAAGCGAAATACTCCACCCCGAAAGCGGCGAGATACTGGCGAAGAAAAATCGTAAAATCGGTAAGGCTCTGGCCAAAAAACTGCAGGAGGCTGGGGTAAATCGAATTAAAATTGATCCCGAAAGCCTGTACGGTAGTTATACCGCCAATGATGTAGTTAATCCCGCCACCGGCGAGGTTATAATGCTCTGTAATTCGGAGGTTACCGAATCGACGCTGGCCGCCGTCATTGAGGCCGGCATACCCTCCTTTGATATCCTGCACATCGATGGTATCAAGGTCTCTGATTCCTTCCGTAAGACCCTTCATCTTGATAAGGTAAATACCCAGGAGGAGGCCCTGTTAGACATATATCGTCGTCTGCGGCCCAGCAGTCCCCCCACCATCGCCGAGGGAACCAAGTTTTTTGAAAATATGTTTTTCAATCCCGACACCTATGACCTGTCGGTAGTGGGACGATTTAAGGTTAACGCCAAACTCGGCTTAGATACGGATACCGAGCAGCGCACTCTCAGTAAGGAGGATATTATCCTTGCTGTTCGTCAGCTTGTGCGCTTAAAAGACTCACAGGGGCCGGTTGACGATATTGATCATCTTGGTAACCGCCGGGTGCGGACGGTTGGTGAACTGGTTGAAAACCAATATCGGGTCGGGCTGGTACGGATGGAGAGGGCCATCAAGGAGCGCATGAGTCTCCAGGAGGTGGAGACCCTTATGCCCCACGATCTCATCAATCCCAAGCCCATTACCTCGGCTATCAAGGAGTTTTACTGCTCAAGTCAGCTTTCGCAGTTTATGGATCAGACCAATCCTCTTTCTGAGGTGACCCATAAAAGACGTTTGAGTGCCCTGGGGCCTGGCGGTCTGTCCAGGGAGAGAGCCGGTTTTGAGGTTCGTGATGTTCATCCCACTCATTATGGCCGGATCTGTCCGGTGGAGACACCAGAGGGGCCGAATATCGGTTTGATCGTTTCTCTCGCGACCTTTGCCAAAATCAACCAATACGGTTTTATTGAGACCCCGTTCCGTAAGGTAAACCAACGCCAGGTAACTGACGAGGTTTCCTATATGAATGCCTTGGACGAGAAAGGGCTGCTTATTGCACCGGCTCAGCGTGATCTCGATGAAAACGGCCGTATCGTCAACGATATGCTCCTGGCCCGTCAGGATGGTGAAGTTTACAATGTCCAGGCCGAAGATATTACTCATATGGACGTCTCACCCAATCAGCTGGTCAGTGTCGGCGCCTCTCTTATTCCATTTTTAGAGCACGACGACGCTAACCGTGCTCTCATGGGCTCGAATATGCAGCGCCAGGGCGTACCGCTGCTGCGGACAGCAACTCCCCTCGTGGGAACCGGCCTGGAAAAGATTGTGGCCCAGGATTCGGGGGTCTGTCTTCTGGCCGCTGGAGACGGGGTTATTGAGGAGGTGGATGCCAACCGGATAGTAGTGCGCTATGACGAGCCGGGAACCGATGGCTTCAGCACTGGAGTTGCCATCTATCATCTTGATAAATATCGTAAATCTAATCAGAATACCTGCTTTACCCAGAGCCCTCTGGTGTTACCGGGGCAGCGGGTGAAGAAAAATGAGGTCATGGCCGATGGACCGGCGGTGGAGAGGGGTGAACTGGCCCTTGGCAAGAACGTTACCATCGCCTTTATGCCTTGGCGTGGCTATAATTTTGAAGATTCTATCCTGATTAATGAGCGTCTTATAAAGGATGATACCTATACTTCATTACATATTGAGGTCTTTGAGACTGTAGCCAGGGATACTAAACTGGGTAAAGAAGAGATCACCCGTGATATCCCCAATGTCGGTGAGGAGGCCCTGAGAAATCTCGACGACTCCGGTATCGTCAGAGTCGGGGCGGTAATCAGGGCGGGTGATACTCTGGTCGGCAAAGTTACCCCCAAGGGTGAAACTCAGTTGTCACCCGAGGAAAAGCTGCTTCGGGCTATATTCGGAGAGAAGGCCGGTGATGTCAAGGATTCTTCTCTGCGGGTACCGCCCGGAATTGAGGGGACGGTCATTGACGCCCACGTCTTTTCCCGTAAGGGAATGGAAAAGGATGAACGAACCAAGGCTATTGAGGAAATGGAGGCTCGGAAACTCGAGCAGGATATGGCCGATGAACTGCGTTACATCAAAAAAGGGATTCGGGGTAATCTGGCCGATCTTCTCAACGGTCGCACCACCGAGGAAGATATTGTTATTGCTAATTCCGAACTTCTGTTGAAGAAGGGTGGGGAAATCACCCCTGAGGTGATAGATAAGGTGCGCTTTAAGGCCATCGCGACTCTAAAATTCAGCGGTCGTGACAAGCTGAAAGGCGAGATAGACCTGCTTTTTGAGCGTTACGAAAGCCAGATTAAGGCCGTGAAAAAACGCTATAACGCCCGCATTGAGCGTCTCCAGAAGGGTGACGATCTGCCTCCGGGGGTCATTAAGATGGTTAAGGTCTATGTGGCCAAAAAACGGAAACTGTCGGTGGGTGATAAGATGGCCGGCCGGCATGGTAATAAGGGTGTTGTTTCCCGTATTCTGCCGGAAGAGGATATGCCCTATTTTGCCGATGGCACCACGGTGGATATTGTCTTGAATCCCCTGGGTGTTCCCTCTCGAATGAATGTTGGTCAGGTCTTGGAGGTTCATCTCGGTCTGGCTGCCAAGAGACTTGGGGAGCAGCTCTACGAAATGGGGCAACGTGAGGATATCAAAGCCCTGCGGGCCAAAATGCAGAAGATATACAGCAAAGAAGAGTATAATGAAATCACCGACGGTGTGGATGATTCCGAACTTCTGAAGATGTCTGTCAATATGCGTAAGGGCCTGCATATGATGACCCCGGTATTTGACGGTGCCAAGGAATCTGAAATCCGTGAGCTTCTTGAGGAAGCCGGGATGAGTAATATCGGCCAATGTGAGCTTTATGACGGCCTGACCGGTGAAAAATTTGAAAATCCCATCACCGTGGGAATCATGTATTTCTTGAAACTGCATCATTTGGTAGATGATAAAATTCATACCCGTTCCACAGGCCCATATTCACTTGTTACTCAACAGCCCCTGGGCGGTAAGGCCCAATTCGGCGGTCAGCGGCTGGGAGAGATGGAGGTCTGGGCTATGGAGGCCTACGGGGCCGCCCATACCCTGCAGGAGTTCTTAACCGTTAAATCTGATGATGTTAACGGCCGAACCAAGATGTATGAAAAGATTGTTAAGGGTAATAACTTCCTTGAGGCCGGGCTGCCGGAATCTTTTCACGTCCTGGTCAAGGAGCTGCAGGGCCTTTGTCTTGATATGGAATTGATAGACGAAGAGTAAGCGGCCTATAGGCTTCTTTGACTTGAGTCCGGTCGAGGAGTCCTGGGGGATGAGAAGCCCATATCCGGAATAATACGGATTTAAGGGTAGTTCGCAGTCTCCCCGCACTGTTCCACATTGTAAATGCCGTGCTTCTGGCAAGGCGGCTGAAATCAAAATACGAATTTAACAAAGGCAGGAGAAAGCCATGGATGAGTTGTTCAGTTTTTTTTCAAAGGCCAAGGCTCCAGTAAAATTTAATTCTGTACGGATATCTCTCGCTTCTCCAGAGAAAATTCTGGACTGGTCCAATGGTGAGGTAAAGAAGCCCGAAACCATTAACTATCGTACCTTTAAGCCAGAGCGGGACGGCCTTTTCTGTGCCAAGATATTTGGCCCGGTTAAAGACTATGAGTGTAATTGCGGCAAATACAAACGCATGAAACACCGGGGGGTAGTCTGTGAAAAATGCGGGGTTGAGGTTATTCAGTCCAAGGTACGGCGTGAACGCCTGGGGCACATTAAACTTGCCGCCCCGGTGGCCCATATATGGTTTCTAAAAAGTCTGCCCTCTAAGATTGGGAATATACTTGCTCTGACCCTGAAAGAGTTAGAACGTATACTGTATTTTGATTCCTATGTGGTTATTGAGTCAAGCGAGTCGGCGCCGCCGGTCGGTGCCCTCTTAAGTGAGGAGTCTTATCGCCGGGCTCGGGAAGAGCATGGTGATAAATTTCAGGTCGGTATTGGTGCTGAGGCCATCAAGTATATGCTGAAGAGGGTCAATCTTGCCGAACTCTCCGTCACCCTCCGCGAAGAGATGCGTACCACCGGTTCCGAGGCTAAGCGTAAACAATACGCCAAGCGCCTGACCGTGGTGGAGGCCTTTCGTGATTCCAATAATAAGCCGGAATGGATGATTCTGGATATCATTCCCGTTTTACCCCCGGACTTGCGGCCCCTGGTGCCGCTGGAGGGGGGCCGCTTTGCCACCTCTGATCTTAATGATCTCTACCGGCGGGTAATCAACCGTAATAACCGCCTTAAACGCCTGTTGGATCTTGACGCCCCTGAAATCATTATCCGCAACGAAAAACGGATGCTGCAGGAAGCAGTGGATGTCCTTTTTGATAACGGCCGCCGCGGTAAGGTGATTACCGGCTCCAATAAGCGCCCCCTTAAATCCCTGAGCGATATGCTGAAGGGTAAGCAGGGACGTTTCCGTCAGAACCTGCTTGGTAAGCGGGTTGATTATTCCGGTCGTACCGTTATCGTTGTCGGCCCTCATCTTCGTCTGCACCAGTGCGGTATGCCCAAGAAGATGGCCCTGGAACTCTTCAAGCCCTTTATCTACAACAAGCTGGAGGCCCGTGGTTATGTAACCACCATTAAGAGCGCCCGGAAGATGGTGGAGAAAGGTGTCAAAGAGGTCTGGGATGTCCTTGATGAGGTGGTGAAGGAGTATCCGGTTATCCTCAATCGTGCCCCGACTTTGCATCGTCTCGGTATGCAGGCCTTTGAGCCGATCTTAATCGAGGGCAAGGCCCTGCAGTTGCACCCCCTGGTCTGTTCAGCCTTTAACGCCGACTTTGATGGTGATCAGATGGCTGTTCATCTGCCGCTCACCGTTGAGGCCCAGGTTGAGGCCCGGGTGTTGATGATGTCCACTAATAATATTTTATCACCTGCCAATGGTGAGCCTATTATTATTCCTTCGCAGGATATTGTTCTCGGACTTTATATCATGAGCCGCGTCCGGCGTTTGGCCAAGGGCGAGGGCAAGATTTTTTCCTCGCCGGCAGAGGCCATTATAGCCTTTGATCATGGGGCGATTCACCTGCAGGCCGGGATTAAAGTACGCATTAACGGTGAGCTGGTTGAGACCACGGTGGGCCGGATCATGTTTCTTGAGCTGCTGCCGCCGGCGGTACCATTTGATCAGGTTAACCGGGTGATGACCAAGAAAGAACTGGCTCGTTTGATTGATTATACCTATCGTCACGCCGGTACCAAGGAAACGGTTATTCTGGCTGATCGTCTGAAGGATATGGGCTATGAGATGGCCACTACCCATGCCATTTCTATCTGTATTAATGATATGACCATTGCCGGGGACAAGAACCAACTTGTCCACAACGCCGAGCAGGAAGTCCTGGATGTTGAGGAACAATATGTCGGCGGTTTAATTACCGCGGGCGAAAAATATAACAAGGTCATTGATATCTGGTCTCGGACTACGGATGAGGTCGCGGAAGGCATGATGAATAACCTCAGCGTTGACCATCTGGTTGATGCCGATGGTAAGGAGTTTGACAGCCCCAGTTTTAATGCCATTTATGTCATGGCCGATTCCGGTGCCCGTGGTTCAAAGGACCAGATCCGTCAGCTGGCCGGGATGCGTGGCCTGATGGCCAAACCATCGGGTGCCATTATTGAGTCACCCATTAAGGCCAATTTCCGGGAGGGGCTGAATGTTCTGGAGTATTTCATCTCTACCCATGGAGCCCGTAAGGGGCTGGCTGATACGGCTCTGAAGACCGCTAACTCCGGATATTTGACCCGGCGTTTGGTGGATGTGGCTCAGGACTCCACCATTGTCGAGAGCGATTGCGGTACCTTAGATGGTATTATTGCTGAGTCCCTCCTCGAGGGCGGTGAAATTATTCAGCAGGTTGGTGAACGTATTCTGGGCCGGGTCGCCCTGGATGATATTGTTGACTCAGTAACCGACGAGGTATTGGTTGAGGCCAACGAAGAGATTGATGAGCATAAGGTTAAGTTAATTGAAAAGGCCGGGCTGGATCGGGTTGCCATTCGTTCAGTGTTGACCTGCCAGTCTAAACGCGGGGTCTGCGCCAAATGTTATGGCCGGGATCTTGGTCGTGGCCATATCGTCAATAAGGGTGAGGCTGTCGGTATTATTGCCGCCCAGTCCATTGGTGAGCCTGGTACCCAGTTGACCATGCGGACATTCCATATCGGCGGTACAGCCAGCCGGAGCGCCGAGGTTGCCGAGGTGCGTACCAAGCATGGCGGCATAATCAAATTTCAGGGGATGCACACAGTCAGCGGCGCTGATGGTAAGATGGTGGTCATGAACCGTAATGGTGAGGTCAGTATCACCAATGAGCAGGGTCGTGAACTTGAGCGTTACTTATTGATCTACGGAGCTCAGTTACATTATAACGACGGCGATAAGATCGAGGCCGGTGCCCTGATTGCTGACTGGGATCCATATACCATACCCATAGTCTGCGAGGTGGGAGGTACGGTCAAATTTGGTGATATTATTGAGGGTGATACCATGCAGGAACGGGTTGACCCCATTACCGGTAAATCCAGTTCGGTCATTATTCAGGGCCGCCAGACCAATGTGAACCCGCGTATCTCTCTGAAGGATGAAAATGGCCGGGGAGTAAAATTGCCCAAGACCGGGATTCTGGCCCGTTATTCCCTCTCCGTCGGTACTATCATTACGGTGGAGGAGGGCGAACAGGTTCAGGCTGGTACGGTGCTTGGTAAGATTCCCCGTGAAACTACCAAGACGAAGGATATTACCGGTGGTCTGCCCAGGGTCGCTGAACTTTTTGAGGTTCGTAAGCCCAAGGAACATGCCATTATTACCGAAATTGACGGCCAGATCAGTTATGGCAAGGATACAAAGGGTAAGAAACGGGTCATTGTTACGCCGCCCATTGGTGAGGCGAAGGAATACAGTATCTCCAAGGGTAAGCATATCAGTGTGCATGAGGGGGATTACGTCAAGGCCGGTGAACCGTTAATGGATGGCTCACCTGATCCCAATGATATTCTGCGGGTCAAGGGGGTTAAAGAGCTGGCTAAATTCCTGGTTAATGAGATTCAGGAGGTATATCGTCTGCAGGGTGTTAAAATTAACGATAAACACATCGAGGTTATTGTTCGCCAGATGCTGCGCCGGGTTACCATAACCGGAGCGGGTGACTCAATCTTTATGCTTGGTGAACATGTTGAATGGTGGCGTTTCCGGGAGGAGAATGAAAAAATAATCAGAGAGGGCGGGCAGCCGGCTCAGGCTCAGCCTCTGCTGCTTGGAGTAACCAAGGCCTCTTTGAGTACGGACAGCTTTATTTCAGCGGCGTCTTTTCAGGAGACGACCAAGGTGTTGACCAATGCCGCCATGGCGGGCCGGGTAGATAATCTGGTGGGCCTGAAGGAAAATGTTATTATGGGACGTCTGGTGCCGGCCGGCAGCGGTCTGGGTAATTATAAACAATTTGGGTAAGCATGCCCGAACACTTTGGGGCAACGAAGCATGAAAGTTTAGAAGTAAACGATTAATTAATCACACCCAAAATTTTATATACCCCCTAACTGTAAGCGTTTCAGGGGCCCCATTATGTGCACGTTCCACCCCCGCGACTACATCGGTATATCGCAGGGTTGGAACGTGTGCCGAGTGATGTTCATGGGGCGCTTACGTTTAGAAAAAAGTTGTTAGGCAGTAGGGACAATAAATTCCCTAAATAAAATATAAAACTTGACAATAATCGTTCATTCGAGTACAAATCTCTTTTCTCGTTAGCAGCAAGACCTGAAAATTGTTATAAATAATCCGGGCAATTAGCCCTATTGTAAAAAAGGAGTAGTGTAGATGCCAACTATTAACCAATTGGTACGGCACGGTCGTAAGAAGATGCTGAGCCGGACAAATACCCCGGCCTTGAAAGGGGCTCCCCAGAAGAGGGGTGTATGCGTCAGGGTTTATACCACGACCCCGAAAAAACCTAACTCCGCTCTCCGTAAGGTGGCCAGGGTGAGGTTGACCAATGGGATGGAGGTTACTTCCTATATTCCCGGAGTTGGCCATAACCTGCAGGAGCACTCCGTGGTCTTGATCCGCGGCGGCAGGGTAAAGGATTTACCTGGTGTCAGGTATCATGTTGTGCGTGGTACTCTTGATACCCTTGGTGTTTCTGATCGGAAGCAGGGCCGTTCAAAATATGGCGCTAAAAGACCTAAATAAGCACTAAGGGTAAAGAAGGGAGAATTAAATGCCAAGAAGAAAGACAGTCGCTAAACGTCCCATTGAGTCAGATGAGCGTTACAAGAGCGTGTTGGTTTCAAAATTTATAAATTGCATCATGCTTGATGGTAAGAAGAGTGTGGCGCGTGGTATTTTTTATGGCGCCATGGATATTATTTCCGACCGGGTTAAGGATGACGGCCCGGTTGAGGTCTTTGAAAAGGCCATGGACGGAGTCAGGCCCCGGGTTGAGGTTAAGTCACGCCGTGTTGGTGGTGCCACATATCAGGTGCCCATAGAGGTGCGTCCCGAAAGACGTAATGCCCTTGCCATGCGTTGGATTTGTGGTTTTGCCAAAAAACGTTCCGGGAAATCAATGTCCGAAAAGTTAGCCGCTGAAATTTTAGATGCCTATAATAACCGGGGTTCTTCGGTGAAGAAGAGGGAAGATACTCATAAGATGGCTGAGGCCAACAAGGCGTTTGCTCATTATCGCTGGTAGCTCCTTTTCTTGATTGACAAAATATTATTACTGCAGTATTAATAATCTCTTTTTACCAGTTGCCTGGTGTCGATATAAGGCACGGGGGATTTTTAAGTTCAACGGGAAGAGAGATTGAGCGCGGATAAGGCCTTAAAGGCGATTAGAAATATTGGTATAATGGCCCACATTGATGCGGGCAAGACTACAACTACAGAACGAATTCTGTATTATACCGGTAAGTCATATAAGATAGGTGAGGTGCATGACGGTAATGCCGTCATGGACTGGATGGAGCAGGAGCAGGAACGCGGCATTACCATCACCTCTGCCGCTACTACCTGTTACTGGCATGATCATCAGATAAATATAATTGATACCCCGGGCCACGTTGACTTCACAATAGAAGTTGAGCGCTGCCTGCGGGTTCTGGATGGCGCGGTAGCTGTCTTCTGCGCGGTTGGAGGGGTTGAGCCCCAGTCAGAGACCGTCTGGCATCAGGCGGATCATTATTCCATTCCGCGTATTGCCTTTGTTAATAAGATGGATCGAGTCGGCGCTGATTTTGAGCGTTGTCTCAAGATGATGGAAGAGCGGCTGGGGGCAGTTCCCCTTGCCTTGCAGATTCCCATCGGTAAAGAAGATTCCTTTGCGGGCGTTATTGATCTCATTCGAGGCAAAATGCTCTACTTCGACGAAGGAACACAGGGTGCTGATATTTCAGAAGAGGATATCGGCCCTGATTATACTGAACAATTCACGGCCGCACGTATGACCCTTATCGAGAAGCTGGCCGACTTCGATGAAGGGGTCATGGAAAAATATCTTGAAGAACAGCCCATTGGTGCTGATGAGATCAAACAGGCGGTAAGAACAGCTACCATGAATCTTGACATGGTGCCGGTTCTGTGTGGCAGCGCCTTTAAAAATAAAGGCGTTCAGCCGTTACTTGACGCTGTGGTTAGCTATTTACCGTCACCTGTTGATGTCCCGCCGGTGCATGGGATTGACGAAAAAGGTCTTGAAGAAATCAGGAAGGCCGATGAAAAAGAGCATCTATGCGCTCTGGCCTTCAAGATGGTTTCGGACTCATTCGTCGATAATTTAGCCTTTGTCCGGCTTTACTCCGGGGTCTTAAGGCAGGGCGAGAAGATCTTTAATTCCACCCGCCGTAAGCAGGAAAAGATTGGCCGTATTCTGCGGATGCACGCCAACAAGCGTTATGAGGTTAAGGAGGTCGGCGCCGGTGATATAGCCGCTCTGGTTGGCTTGCGCTTTACTAAAACAGGAGACACTCTCTGCGCCAAGGGCGATAATATCAGGCTCGATAAGATAGATTTTCCCGACCCGGTTATCAGCATAGCGATTGAGCCCAAAGGCAAGGGCGATGAAGAAAAGCTTTTAACCAGCTTAGATAAAATTGCCATAGAAGACCCGTCATTTAAGGTCTCGCGGGATGAGGATACCGGACAGACGATCATCGCCGGTATGGGTGAGCTGCATCTTGAAATCATTATTGACCGCCTTATTCGTGAATTTAAGGTTGCCGCTAATGTGGGGCAGCCCCAGGTTGCTTACAAGGAAACGATAGGTATCAAGGCCCGGGCCGAAGGTAAGTTTGAGCAGTTGACCACCGGTAAACATTTATTTGCTCATGTGCAGTTAGAACTCTCCCCCCTGGCGAGAGGCGCGGGATGGATTTTTGAGAATCAGCTGGTGGAAGATTCGATTCCAGCGGAGTTTGTTGATGCCATCAGGCGTGGAATTGAATCGGGCCTGGATTCAGGCGCTCTCTTGGGATATCCGGTGGTTGATGTGCAGACCACCCTGGTTGACGGCTCGTATCATGAAGAGGATTCCACGCCCCAGGCCTTTGGAGTAGCAGCGAATATTGCTCTGCGTCAGGCCCTTATTGATGGTGACTCAATGCTGCTGGAGCCGGTTATGGCCGTTGAGGTTGTGCTGCCGGATGAGTACCTTGGTGATGTGATTAATAATCTGAACGGCAGAAGGGCGCAGATTCAAGGTATGGAGCAACGAGGAAATACAGCGCAGGTTGTTGAGGCGCAGGTGCCGTTGGCAGAGATGTTTGGTTATTCTACTGATTTGCGCTCGGTCACTCAGGGAAGGGCCAATTTTTCCATGCAGTTTAATTCATACGAAATTGTCCCGGAAAAAATTGCGGCTCGAATTATTAAAAAGGTTAGAGGGCTTTAAGCAATATATTATATGTGATGGCTTCAGGTCGGCGCATATAAATTTTCATATTTAGTCGCAGCCGGGAAACCGGCCTGACTGTTATTAAGAATAATTGAGGAAGAACAATGGCTAAGGAAAAATACGAGAGAACAAAACCGCATGTAAATATTGGTACCATTGGTCACATTGATCATGGCAAGACGACCTTGACATCCGCCATTACCCGGGTTTTATCGACTAAGGGTTATGCCGAAAGTACGGATTTCGCGGATATTGATAAGGCCCCCGAGGAGAAAGAGCGCGGAATTACCATTGCCACGGCCCACGTCGAATATCAGACGGACAAACGCCATTACGCCCATGTGGATTGTCCCGGCCATGCTGATTACATCAAAAATATGATTACCGGCGCCGCCCAGATGGATGGCGCTATCCTGGTGGTTGGCGCCGATGACGGCCCCATGCCCCAGACCCGTGAGCATATCCTCCTGGCCCGTCAGG
>DRPV01000234.1 GCA_011330685.1 Desulfobacterales bacterium | reverse complement strand
TATTTGGTTATTTTACCAAATTTTTTATTTGCAATAACTGTTCGTCTGTATAGATCCTTTCCGCTCCTGTTGCAAAGGGAGGGGTAAGTTTTAACAGCGCAATCAGAGTATCAACTGCCTGATCACACACGCGCCGATATCGCGGGTTGTATTGGGTCCCAATAATTACAGCGACTTCTTTATCAGAAAGAAGTTGCTTGGCATTTTCAGCGAGCTCGGCATTGTCGATATAAACGAGTTGGGCTAAGGCTTCATACCTGGTATGAGGGCTCTTGGCTGCAAGCTTAGAGAGATGTGCCTTGAGATATTCGGGCTGTCCTAATTTGGCCAATGCCAGCTGGGCGTTTTTTGCTACGTCGTCATCTCCGCCCACTAGACCAAGCAGGGCTTTTGTGGACGCTTCGCCTGGAAGACGGCCCGCTGATAATGCCAGAAGCGCGCAGATATTTTCTTCAGAGCAGGCAGCCAGTTCATTTAAAATACCATGAAGGGCACTGGCTGGGGGATTCTTGGATAATTGGCCGGCCGCCGTCAGACTCACGTTGATGTGCTTGTCGTTCAAACCGGCCAACAAAATTTCGCCCGCAGCCTCACCTCCCAACTGTCCGGCGCAAACCATGGATATCTGGCGGGATTGAAAGCCCGCCATTTTGGCACCCTGCTTTACGGTGGGCCATGCCGCTTCTCCCATTTGCTTTGCCAGCTCAACTGCCTTCCAGTCACCTTGGGCAATCATATTTTTTAGCTCTTTCTCTTTTGACATATCATTTGCCTCAGTTTTTGTCCGCGATATTTTCTCCCCGGAAGGGAAGTGATCCATGGAAACGCATTGGGTTCCAAAACCTATAAGCGCTAACAGACAAGCCGTTGCCCAAAAAATGTTTTTTCGTAAGCCTATCCAGTTGCCCTCCATCATGTTCTGCTCCTAATTCTATGGTGTATCCAGTGCAATTAATGAATCAGCGCTTTTTTGAACCTCTTGCATCTCCCTGTCTGTTCGATCCTCTTTGAAATTTTTGATGGCCAGCATCACCCCCACTTTATTGTTGGTGTAGCCCACGTTTTTCCGATTGTGCCGCTGCTCTATTATGAATTTTTTAAAAATGCCAGCTGTTCGGTGGGGAGTGAGAAACTTGAGTAATGCCTGTCTGGCCACGGCATATTAATGTGGGCGGGGGACTACGGCAGGTCTTTCAACCGATTTTATTGTGGATATATCTATTATCTTTGGGCCGAAGATCCTGCCGTCCATAAAAATGTAACAGGCATATCTGCCGCAGCCAAGTTTCGTCTCTGCGCCTGTGTTCAGGGCATCAATGGAGAAACTGCCTCTGGCCTGCATCCCGGCTTTAAGCGGTTTGCCATAAACTGGTACGGCCCAGTTAAACTGGAGAGGCTCATCCTGGTCAAGCCTCAGCACGACCAGGGTTATCGGAATAACGGCCGCGATGTTCTGTTGTTTTTTATCGTGGAATTGACGCACCCGCTTGTGGGCCGGTAGATTAAAATCACGCACCGGTACAGCGAAGGAGCCATAAACCTTCAACTGCTGTCCATCTTTTTCATCTTTAAATTGAACTGTAAATTTTAGCTCTGACTTCAGGGCTTTCGGGGTATTGACGGTGGGCAGATAAGTTGGCAGAACGGCGGCATCCCGGGGGTCAGGTTCCGGGTGAACTCGTATGACCGGAGAAGGCGCAGCCTTCTCACGGCCTTGCAGCTTCACGATTACGGTATTAGACGGCCAGTCATAGTAGAGCACCCCAAAGGCCCAAATCCCGGTGTCCCATTTGAGATTTAACCTCTGCCGAACATCTACTATTTTGAGGACAGCCGCTTTTAAAGACAATCCCGGTGGATACGCCCCTCGATGAGTTTTTCCTGCCCGCCACTTATTCGCGAGTCTCTTTTTATTCTGATAAATATCAGCGAAATATACACTGCCGTCCCGCAGGTTCATACCGACCAGGAGGCCATTGTTCTTAAGGGGCACATCCCACCCTCTCTTGCCGCAGTACTGGACGGCTATGACCAGGGGCAGCTTGGCATGTCGGTCAGTCAGAATACGGCGCGGTGCGTTGACCGCCACCCCGTAAAAATCCATATCCAGCAACTGCGATTCGCGCTGGGTCAAAAATGACTGATCGGCGCTGAAAAACTCTTTCTGGTTCAAGTTCAGTATGTTCGTCATAGTCCCGCCAGCGGCGGCTGGACTATAATCTGCCTGGAACAGGCAGCATAGTGCTGACAACAAGAGAACGGCTTGTCTCATGGCAATGAACCTCTACTGATTCAGTTAGCCACAGTGAAAGAACATCCTCCCCCTGTGGTTTGTGGAACATTTACACCTGGAGAGTTTTGGGCCCGAAAATCCTGCCATCCATGATGAGGTAACAGACGTATTTACCAGGGCGCAGCACCGGCGCATTGTGGCCGGTGGCGAAGGCATCAATGGCAAAACAGCCGTTGGCCGGCATCCCCACCGTCAGCGGCCCGCCATAAACGGGTACGGCCCAATCAAACTGGAGAGGCTCATCCCAATCAAGCCCCAGCACGGCCAGGGTTACCGGAACGACTGCCGCGATGTTCGGTTGTTTCTCATCGTGAAATTGATACGCCGATTTTTGGGCGGGCAGGTGAAAATCTTGTACCTTTACCACAAATGAGCCGAAGATGTTCAAGTGCTGCTTTTCATTTTCCACTTTAAACTCACCGGTAAAGGCCAGTCCGGATTCCGGCGGCTGCGGCGTTTTGGCGGTGGGCAGGAAACAAGGTAGAAACGCGGCCCCCCGGGGGTCGGGTTCAGGACTGACCGGCACAGCCGGGAAAGACGTGATATTTTCATCACCCAGCAGTTCCACGACCACAGTATTAGACGGCCAGTCATAGTAGATCACCCCCAGGCTCCAGAGCCCGGTTTCCCATTCAATATGTAACCGCTCCCTGGCATCCAGTGCTGAAAGCTGGGCGGCGGCCAATGCCAGGCCGGGCGGTTTCGGCCCTCTGTTCGGCTCCCTTTCCGGGCGGCCGCGGCTCTGTAGTTCTTTTTTACTGACAAAGGCCTTCGCGAAGCGGACGGTGCCGTCCTGCAGGTTCGTACCTACCAGGACACAATTATCTCTGAGCGGCATATCCCAGTCCCGGGTGCCGCTGAACTTGGCGGCCATAATCAGGGGCAGCTTGTCACGGCTGCCGGTCTCAATTTCACGGGGGACGTTGACCGCTACGCCAAAATAATCCTGATCTAACAGCTGTTCTTCGCGCGGTTCCAGAACCGGGGGCTCCGCGCTGAAAAACTCATCTTCATCAAAATCCAATATATTTGCGGCAATATCATTTGTAGAAACCATATTCTGTCCTTATTGATTATCCAACGGCTATATTTAAAAAGAGGACATGTCTTGAAGCTGCAGATAGGCCTTACATATCCGGCAAAATTTGTTTGAGCATTTTTTGCTGAACGAGTGGTACATCATGCAATCACCATTATAGGGGACAGGTTTATTCTGGTTGCTGTCATTCCAGTCAACAGGGTAATCGGACATTTTCTGTTCCACCGCATAACCTTTCTTGGCGGTAAATGATTCGGTAAATTTCAGATGGGTAGTATCCTTTACCTCCAACACCGTCTTGCTGGAACCGTTCACCTTAACCTTATGATCTTTGTAAAAACCGGTAGTGGAGGCAACCGTATGGGTCGTGGCCCGGGAAGCACATTTGGTAATGGTTGTCCGGGCATCCTTGCTTACTATCGCATTTTTCTTATACAACAACTGCATGCCATACCGACAGTGGGAGCCTGAGCCACCATGTGCGACATACTGCAGAGGATGATCATGCATGGAGGCCGGCTGCTGATGCGGTTCAGGTACCTGATTCCACATATGGCCCAACTCGTGGGCCACCGTATTGTTGTAATCCTGTTCATTTGCTGGCGTCGGTTTGGTATTGTCCGCCCCTGGACGGTAAACGCACAAGATCTGTCCAACGCCAAAACTCTCCCCCAGAAAACTTTTCGCAGTCTCCACCTTAAGTTTAATATACACCGGATGCTCGGGCGATGGTACAGGCACCGCTCCGCGTGTCGCCGTTGCCCCTTTTGATAAGTCAACTTTAACGGTAAGGGTGTCAGATCTGTTCTTGTCGATCTCAAGGCAACTGTCTATTATATTTCCGCCCCTATGCCAGGGAGTAAGGGTTTTACTCCATTCACCCTTCACTACCAATTTACTGCCGGGACTCAGGGCCGGTTTGCATACTATTCCCCCCCC
Source organism: Desulfobacterales bacterium (assembly GCA_011330685.1). Taxonomy (GTDB): domain Bacteria; phylum Desulfobacterota; class Desulfobulbia; order Desulfobulbales; family VMSU01; genus JAADIV01. The sequence continues at coordinate 20,666 of DRPV01000234.1, read as the reverse complement.
TCCTCCCGGCGTAATTCTTACAACTCCGCCATTGGCTTCTAATTTAAATTTACCAAGGGCGGAGCACGTAGGGTCGCACTGATATTCACAGATAATCAGGTTAGCCTTGAATGGAGCGCCCTTGGGGTCATCCTTTTTATAAAGTTTTCCCTTGCCGAATTCTTCCTTGTTATGGGCGCCGATTACCGCTACTTTAATATCCCTGCCGCTCTTTTTAACTTGGTACTCCTTAAAAAATGTTCTTTTTTGAAGATCATTGGGCAAATCCCCCTCTTCAAACTCCTTTTGGCAAGACTTGACCATCTCGGCAAAGACCTCTTTATATGCTTCTTCGGCCTTAACAGGCTGGACGGCTGCAAAGCCTTTGGCATAGGTCATCTGGTACCAGAATTTACGCCAGACGACATATTTTTTTGTCAGTTTTGGCGGTCTACGCCTGGCTGCGTTGACCGATGGGTCCAGTTCTGCGCTAATCCCAAACTGGTCGCCGGCATACTGGGAGAGGAAAAAAGACACCGGCGCAGTCCAGCCTTTATCATCAGTCTGGACAGTAGTTTCGGCAGCGCCGCCCTTGCTGCCGAAACCTCCCCTTTGATCGACGCTCAAGTTGGCATCAATCCAAATCTTCGAATCCGGAGTTGTCCTGTTGGCAGCCTTTTTACATCTACTTTTGAAAAGAATTTTTACGCCGCCAAGCTCTTCTGTTTTGTTGTCTCCCCGTTTGACACGAGCCCTGAAGGTAATCTCCCGGCCATATTCAGGATGCCGTTTGTCCTGCCCCTCAACATCCCGGTCAATATTAATGTATTGCTTGAAATTTCCATCTTGGTTTTTATCGGTACGCTCAAGGCTTGTCTTAATGGCCGAGGTATCCGTGAGGTTTTTGGCAGCGCCCTTAACCCATTTTTCTTCATTCTGGACGACCACCTCCACTAAATCGGCCAGCAGGTATTTGATCTTGGGACATTCCTGGCTTGCAGATGTTATAGACCCGCCGCTGGTTGTACTTGGTTTAGAGGGCGTCTTGGTATTTGACGACGACATGATCTGCTCTACCTCCCATCATTTGCTGATAGCTGAATCCGTGACGGCTTAGGGGCCAAAACTGCAGTATCAGTTTGATTTTACGTGCTTTTGCTATGCTTTTTAGTCCCAGGAGGTAAATTCACTTAGCCGCCCTGCGGGGTACCCGATAACGGATTCAGGTATATTAAAGTTACTCCAATACCTTACTGATATAGGCTATACCTTTAGAATGAAGCCGTTCCAGCCGCTTATTGGGATCTGTTATATTCTCATCATTCAGGGTTTTCTTACACCAGGGATATAGCGGGTCTTCGGCAAAACCATGCCCTAACATAAACATAAAGCAGGCACAAAGAACCACCCCGGCAGAATTGGAAACTGCGATTTTCCGGGCCAAAGCGGCAGCGCGTCGGATAAGATCGTGTAACGGCTGCTCTCCGACATAGCGGCATTTCTGTGGGTAATTTTTTCTGAACCAGGCCAGAATCTCTGTTTCCAAATTTTCTTTAATTCCCCCAAGGTCTTTAAAACTCTGCTGAGAGGCTCGGCGCAACGACTCCTTGGCGTATTTCCGCTCAGGGCCCGCGACTTCTTTCAGGTAATCCATGGCCTTATCAAAGAGAGCATCCGCCCGTTCCGTCTGATCAACAATCTCCGGATCGGCCAGAATATGGGACGCCCAGGGGAACTGGCAGTCGGTGTCAAAATCACTGCCCAGTATAAACATCAGTTCAATGTAAAAACGCACCGGCCCGTAGTCGGTGAGGCCATAAGTCTCAGCGCTTTTAATTCCCTGCCGAATAACCTTCCGGAGTCCGTCTTCCCCTAATGCCTCGCTATGCCCGGGGGTAAAATCACGCAGGTGCTTAACCATATTATTCTCAAAATTTAGCCGCACGCTCTGCCGGAAAATGTCTATCTGTTCCCTACGAATTATCAGCATGTTCACCTCGTAAGCGATCAATTAACCACACCAAACTTAACTTCATATAACCCCCTGAAAGCTTACTTACTTCACCTCCAGGCGTATTCACGATGAGCCAACGGCTACCTCTTCCGCCTGCCGTTTTTCGCCAACCCGCGATAATTGCAACAATACGGATGAATCCTCGCCCTCAACAGCAAAACTTTCCACCGGCCCGAAGACTGTCTTTATCTCTGCCGCATTGCAGGTGGGCAGGTATACCCTTAGTACCCGAGGATCATAAAAGCGGAAAAAGCATGATTTCCCATCCTCGTCATAAACCGTCAGAAAAGTTCGAAAATGACGTTTAAGCTCGCCAAACGAGACGCATGATCGCACCAAGACAAACCGGCTTTTCCCCCAGCCGTGCTCCAGCAGCCATCCGGTAAAAGAATCTTCAGGCTGCAACTGAACAAGATAAGGCGCCACCCAGGCCAGTTCTTCGGCCATTTTCCCCCGGTGCAGGCAGACGCTTTTTGTCTTGGCGCCCATAATCTTGGGATATATGGACTCACTTCTGGCTGCATCCACAAGGGCATATGCCTGCGTGGGCTCCCGGCCTTCCACCGGCCGCCATAACCAGCTGCTGACTCGATCAATTTGAGGAAATGTCATGTTGTACCTCTTGCCACTGCTTTTCTAAGAGCCGCACGGGCTCCTTATTTGGTTGGTCAGGTATCGCAGAGCGGGGTTCCTGCCTCTGCGGCATCTTTAAAGGCCTTAGCTTGGGGGGTCAACGGAGGTGGAGAAGAAATTTTGGTCTGACCGACGGCCGCTGCAGCCTGTGCCTTTATACCGGGGTCAGCGTCGTCCGCCTCACACGGTAGTCTCGGAGCTTCGGGTGAGGCCCCTGAACCGGCTCCGGCGGAGCCGCCGCTGTTAATCATTACCATATTGCCCTGAATGCTCACCCCCGCCGGGCTGATATCAATAAAGTTGCTGCCTACTTTTAAAGATATCTGGGTATTTGCCTCTAAAATTACCTTCATCCCAGCCTTCAGGTGGATCTCCTGCCCGGCATCAAGGGCGTGTTTCATCCCCACCTTTTCCTGCATATCCATTCCCGCTTCCAGGGAAATAGTGCCGTCAACCTTCTCGTTGTGATCTCCCGCGACTGTAAGATGTTTATCCCCCTCGGTCTTTTCAAGCTGGTCTTGCACCACTATTAGATGGCTGTCATTGCCCACCCATTCACGTCGATCATTTTTAGTGCGTATATCCTGGTCTTTCTCGCAATGGATAAAAAGCTGCTCATCATCTTTTTTATCTTCGAAACGAATCTCGTTAAAGCCGAACCCGTCAGGTGAACTATTCGACTTGAATGTACTCTTGGTTTTTTCACCCGGATATGGCGTGTGGTTAATGCCGTGATAGACTTGGCCGGTGATAATCGGCCGATCCGGATTGCCTTCGATGAATTCGACAATCACCTCATGGCCGACCCGGGGCAGGAACATCGTCCCCCAGCCGTTACCGGCCATGGTCTGGCCGACGCGAATCCAGCAGGAGCTGTTCTCGTTAGCTTTCCCCTCGCGGTCCCAATGGAACTGAACCTTCACCCGACCGTAATCATCGGTGTAGATCTCTTCTCCGGCAGGCCCCACGACAATGGCCGTCTGCACGCCATCCACCACGGGTCTCTTCGTCCTGCGGGCCGGCCGATAAGGTACATCATGCGGGATGCAGACAAAATGGTTTCTATAGGATGGCTCTTTCCCGGCGGATGAGGCGCCGAAATAGCTGTCAGCCTGATCTGCCTTATGGTGGATACGGGTCAGGAGGTATTCTTTATTGTCCCAGTCATCCCGGGAGGTGTTCTCCAGTTTGAAGCGGCTGCCGCTGGCAAAGGCCCGGCAGTCGCTTGAACCCTTCAATGTGGTGATCCTAACCTCCTCTTCCTCCATGCGGAGAGTGGCCAGCTTGTCTCCCATATTCCGGCTGGCGTACGCCCCGGGATAGTCGTATTTTTCTCGTTTCCCGGCCCCTAGAACATGGGTGGTGTCGGAGGTTACTACCAGATCGGTGTTGGGTGTTTCATAGTTATAGTCATTTAACGAGTACTTATTAGCCTGCATCTCCTTTACCATCTTTAGACTGCTGATCTGATCCTCCTTGCCAAAATATTCTCCACCGCTCAATTTGAATTTGGCGCTTTCCTGACCGGGACAGGGAGCATTGGCGCCGGGATGATCGGTCAGGATCATGATATGTTTATCTTTTTCATGCGTGAAGAAATAATAAATACCTTCGTCTTCGAGAAGTCTGGAGACAAAATCAAAGTCACTTTCCCGGTATTGCACGGTGTAATCCCGTGGATCATGCTTGCTCTGCAGGTCTAATTTGAAATCGGTTAGACCCTGCTCAGCAAAAATTTTTTTGACAATATCCGGGGTTGAAAGATTCTGAAATATACGGCAGTTTAAGTTTTTGGTCAGAAGCCAAAACCAGGGCACCATGGTAGCAGAGTAATACGGTGACTGGAGTTCAGTCTCCGGCTTAAGGCTGCCGTGCTCTTGACCGAAGCGCGATATCAGACCGTTTAAATAACGTCTGCCGCCGTCGGCCAGAAAAATGGAAATGGTGACGTTTTTGCCGACAATATCTTCAAGAGCAATTGTCTGTTGCTCAGAAAACAAATCTATCTCAAATTGAAAAAGCTCAGACAGGCCTTCCCGGCCGCGCAGCCGGGCAAGCAGCAATACATCCGTACCAAGCGGGGTCTCTATCGAAAAAAGTTTGTTTTCCTGAGTCAGCATAAAACTATTCCCTGTAACATGCGGTAATGCCAATAGAATATAAATCTATTTGATACTAAAGGTATTCCGTTGTTGTCAATAAATAACCTGGAACTCCTCTACCTTATTCGTAAACGCTTACGCTACTTCACCTCATACACGAACCCCGTCTCGCCAACCGTTACCTTCACCTCGGCAATCTGCTCGGCCTCTGCCATGCGGCTGAGCAGCTCCCGGCTCATCTCCGGCAGCAGGGTGTGCGACAGAATATGATCAATATTTCGCGCCCCGCTGTCCACCTCGGTACAGCGGCTGGCGATGGCCTCCACCACATCATCACCATAGATAAAGGCCGTGCTGCGGTTTTGGCGCATACGTTTGGCGACGGCATTAAGCTTCAGTCTGGTAATAAAGCGCAGATTCTCATCCGTAATGGGATAATAGGGGATTATCTTCAGCCGCCCGAGAAAGGCTGGTTTGAAATGCTCCTGCAGCTCGGGCTGCAGGGTTTCCGCCAGGGCCTCGGGGCTGGGCTTGGTTTCTTCGTCGGCGCAGACCTTCATAATGGTATCGGTGCCGAGGTTGGAGGTGAGAATAATCAGGGTGTTTTTAAAATCAATGCGCCGCCCCTCGCCGTCTTCCAGCATACCCTTGTCAAAGACCTGATAAAAAAGCTCCATAACATCGTTGTGGGCCTTTTCCACCTCATCAAGGAGCACGACACTGTATGGTTTACGGCGCACCGCCTCGGTGAGCACCCCGCCCTCGCCATAGCCGACATAGCCGGGGGGAGAGCCTTTGAGACTGGAAACGGTATGGGCCTCCTGGTACTCGCTCATATTAATGGTGATGATATTCTCGTCTCCGCCATAAAGAAGATCGGCCAGGGCCAGGGCGGTTTCCGTCTTGCCCACGCCGGAGGGGCCGACAAGCATGAACACCCCGGTGGGTTTTGAGGGATCTTCGATTCCGGCGTGGGCGGTCTGGATGGTCTGGGCTATGGCGCTTAAACCGTGATCCTGGCCGATAACCCGCTCGCCGAGCAGTTTATCAAGATTCATTACCGTGCTGATTTCATCGGTGAGCATCCGGCCGGTGGGAATACCCGTCCAACCGGAAATTACGTCGGAGATTGTAGTGGAATCAACCGCTATCTGGACAATGGGATCATCTCCCTGAACTCTGGCAAATTCCGCCTCCATTTCCTGCAGCTCAGTACGCTGGGCCGTGAGCTCCGGAGCCGCAGGGTTCTCGGCATGGAGTTGCAGGATATCCTTGCGAGCCGCGACAATCTTATCCGCCACCTTCATTTCCGCCCGCCATTTTGCCTCCAGCCTCTCAAGGCTCTTTTGAGCTTCCTGGCGGTTCGCCGCCAGTTCCGCTAAGCGCTCGCTGTGATCCTGACCCATCAAAACCTCTTGCTCAAGAATCTTTGCTTCCCGGTCAATCTGGCCGATGCGTCTGGTCTCCTCTTCAACCTCCGGCGGGCTGGTGGTGAGGCCGATGGCCACTCTGGCGCAGGCTGTATCGAGGACGCTCACCGATTTATCCGGTAACTGACGGCCGGTAATATAGCGGTGGGAGAGATGAACGGAATCACGCAAGGCCGCGTCGGTAATCATCACCTGATGATGCTTTTCAATAAAGGGGGCAATGGCCCGCATCATGACCATGGCCTTTTCCTCATCCGGTTCCTCGACCTTGACCACCTGGAAACGCCTCGCCAGGGCCGCGTCTTTCTCGAAATATTTTTTATATTCCGCCCAGGTAGTGGCGGCAATGGTCCGCAGTTCGCCCCGGGCCAGGGCCGGTTTAAGCAAATTTGCCGCGTCTCCGGCCCCGGCGGCCCCGCCGGCCCCGATGAGGGTGTGGGCCTCGTCAATAAAAATGATAATCGGTACCGGCGAGGACTTGACCTCGTTAATTACCTGTTTGAGCCGTTCCTCAAACTCGCCTTTAATCCCGGCTCCGGCCTGGAGAAGGGCCAGGTCAAGGGTGTGGATGGCTACCCCGCGCAGAGGCGGCGGCACATCGCCTTCCGCGATTCTAAGGGCAAAACCCTCTACCACCGCCGTCTTGCCGACCCCGGCCTCCCCAGTCAGAATCGGGTTGTTCTGACGGCGGCGGATGAGGATATCCACCATCTGCCGAATCTCAAAATCACGGCCAAGGACTGGATCTATCTCCCCTTTTTTGGCCTTGTCCGTCAGGTTAACGGTATATTGGGCCAGGGCTTGGGCCTGGCCGCCGGCCGCGGGGGCCGGGGCCCCGGCGGCGGCCATGGGGCCCGCCGGGGTGGCGGCTTCCTCACTCTCCTCAATAGAACCGGCCGTCAGATCGGCAAAGGAGGCGCTCAGCGTCTCCACCGAAATTTTCTTAAACAGGGCTGAACTGGCATACAGCCCCCTGGCCATTTCGGCATTGGAGAGCAGGGCGATAATAATGTGGGCGCTGCGCACCCTGCTCACCTCATAATCAACCGAGGCCACCAGCCATGCCTCCTTGATCATTTGCGGGATGCGCGGCGAGAGGGCCGGTGTCCGGGAGTTGCCGGTTTTAAATCCTTCGATGGTTCTGGTCAGATCGCCAATCAGATGCGATTCGTTAATCTCAAAATAGCGCAGGATCTTTTGAAAATCGGTATCATTGATATCAAGGAGCTTGATAAAAAAATGCTCCAGTTCCACGTCATAATGGGTATGTGACAGACACAGGCCGGCGGCAGATTCAAGACTTTTGCGGCAGGCGGTGTTTAATTTCCCGATCAGGGACTTCAAATTCGATATAGCCATGATAACACTCCGGTTTTTTTTAGCTAATTAGTTCCAACCCTTCTTCTTCAAAGGTAATATACGGATCCTGCGTCGGCCTGAAATCCGGGCTCTTGATCCAGGTTGACCATCCTAGTCTGGGAGCGGAGGTCTTCGCCCCCAGAATGCAGGGCGGAATCTCCTGCCGCTTCAGCAGTACGCGGACCTCAAACTCGTATTCGATACCCACCATATAGCGCACAAAGGAAAAAACAGGGCGCAGCAGATCTCCGCTCGGTAAAAATCGCTGAAAGCGGGCAAAGTCCATGGGGCCGAGATTGAGACGGAATTTGGTCTGACAGTCCCAGATAAAACTGCCGCACACCGTATCCTCCCCGAGTTTGGCGTTTGCCGAGCCGATACAGGTCTGATCCTCCAGGGACAGGGGAATGAGGCGCTCAACAAATTGTTCAACAGTGGCGGCAGTACCCGCGTAATATGCCACGGCCGATTCTATGGAAACGGCCGTGGGTATCTGTCTCGACAACAGACCGCTGTAGAAGGACAGGGACTCCTCCGCCAGACCAATGCGCCCCCGCAGTCCGCTGGTGCCGAGACCGGCAAGACTGAGCAGATAACCTGATAATTTGTCCTTAGAGCCGGGCTGGTAGCTTACCGGGAACTGATGTTTTTTCCAGGCGAGATAAAAAAGAGAAATGAGCCGGTGGTGAAAAATATCGAAAAAGGCGCTGATACTGAAATCCTTTTTGCGGTTCCGCTGAACGGCCATTTCGTTATACCAGTGAGGCAAAAGGCCGGCCGGCCCGATGAGCCCCATGAAGGCGATATCCATGCGGCTGGGGCCAGTTTCCCCGGCCGGGGAAAACCCGGCAATGTCGCTGGGGGCAAAGGCCAGTCCCGGAGAAACCGTAAAACGTACCGCCTCCTGAGCCGGATCCAGGGTCTGGCCCAGAGGTTTCCGCTCAGGGGAAAGTTTCTCTAACAGATCCACAGCTTTAAAGAAGGAAAAGTTGTAAAATTCCTCAACAAGCTGTTGTTCTAAAGGAGTATACGGTTGCCGCTTCTTGGCTGCCACTCTTTTAAGACCTCATCTTTTTGTATGGTGCGTGCCACTAACTGGCTGAATGAGTTAACTGACACATACTGGCCCAGAAACCGTTCCAGAATGGAGGCGAAGAGAAAAAGCCCGGTGCCGACGTATTTGTCTTCATCAAATTTAATGGTCACCTGCACCCCGCGCCCCAGGGCCCTGCCCATTTTCTTGGTCACATAACGCGAGGTCACACTTGAGACTCCGCTGATCTGCTGCCTCGTAGCCGGGGAGTTATCAAAATCATAGAGCCGGAGAATTTCCCGTAGCGCCTCCTCACCGCCCTGCACAATGGACAGATAATTCAAGGACAGATGAGATATGAGACGCCAGTGCAGCCCTCCGCCCGTTGCGGGCCGGCGGGTGGGGGTTGGTTTCATTATCCCGCTCACCCGGCTCAGGGGGGCGGCAATTTCCAGATTAAAATCCCCGTCCGGGGCGCCGAAGGGCAGTTTGGAGGGCAGATCCCTGTTCGTACAGGTGGTATGAAGCAGGAGAATCTCCACGCCCGGATCAGCGGGCTTAAAATCCAGGTCGGCAAAGGACAGAAAGACCTCCGTGCCGTTATCACCCTTCTTGCCGGACTGCCGCCGCTGAATGTGCCAATAGGCCTGTCTGCCGGGTGCATCGTCTTCATTCAGGTGATGACGCATGGAATAAAAGGGTTTGTACTCATAACTCTCTCCGGCCCCTGCCGTTGATGAAGCCGTCACCCGGTCAATGCTGTAAATCTCGGTGCTCTCCCGTTTTCTGAGATCAGGCACTACCTGATATTCCGTCCTGCGCTGTTCCACCCGGATCGGCTCGGCGGTTTTGGCAAACAAATTCACCGCCGGGGCCGCGTTGAGGCAAAAGGAATCCTTGTTGACCACGAGATTATCTTTGGCCGTCCGGTTGAGATAAATCCAGATATCCAGCGTGTCGCCTATATTGGTATTTCGCAGCCGGTCGAGACCGAGAAGATCAAAAAAGAGAAAGCGCTCCGGGAAACAAAAATACTCAAAAAGCAGGCGGTAACCGGGAAACGAGCGTTTGGAAAAGGGTAAAACCCCCTCCTCTTCGTCAAAACCGACGGGGCCGATGGCCGAGGGCGCCAGGGTGATTTCCGCGGCATCCCGGCTGTCGGCGGCCTGGCAGGTAATGTGGCAGACATTATTAAACAGCAGCTCATAGAGATGAAAAACATGCTGATGCCGGCCATTCAGAAAAAAACGCAGGCTCTGCCAGTTGAGCTTTGAAAAGGGGATATTGTTGGCCGTTTTCAGGCGCAGATGGATGGCCTGTTGCGCGTTCCTGGTCAATACCCGCGGCTCTTTAAGCCCGGCCTCAACCACCTGCACCGGCCAGATATTCACCGGCTGGCAGGTGGTAAACCGGCAAGGAGTACCGTTAATCGGCTTGGAGTATAGTTTTGTGCCACGCTCAAGCAGATAACCGGCCTCGGTAATATTCTGCATGATGGGCTCAAACCTGACAATGGTAAGCGACGGGATAGGATTATTATAATGCGGATAAATAACATTAAATAATGATTCCGTAATCGCCGGAAAATCGTCGTCTATTTTTTTATGAATACGGCCGCTGATAAAGGCAAAGGCCTCAATCAGTCGTTCCGTATGGGGATCGGCGGATTTATCCTGCTCCAGCAGCAGACGTCCGGCAATTTTGGGATATTTTCCGGCGAACTCAACCCCCATCTGCCGAATATAGCTCAGTTCCTGTTCGTAATAATTCAGCAGCGCGTCATCCATTGGCTATTTTGTAATTGAATAGTTACTTCTGTTTAAATCATAATTAGTGTCAAAAAACACCGGTTCGGAGATGGGATCCACCCTCAGAAGTCCACTGATTCTGAATTTAAGCTTCCGGCTGCCGTCAGCGGGGGAATCAAGGTGAACGGTAATATTCTTCAGCCTCGGCTCAAATCGTGATATGGTTTTCTCAATCTCCAGACGAAGCTGTGAGCGCACGGAGACGCTTGCCTGATTCCTGCTGGTAAAATCAGGGAGACCATAGACAAAAAGAGAGTTGTTCATCTCATGATACGAGGCCGGAGGAACCAGAATGCTGCGCCTTGTATTCAGGAGATTTTCCAAATCTCTGGCCACCACCTCAATTATCTGTCCGGCAGAAAGACCATCCTGGACAGGCTCTCGGCTGACCTTCGGCTCCCGGTCTATGAGCCTGTCCAGGATCGACCCCTGCACGCTTTGACTACTATTCATCTAAGCGCAGGGCAAATCAGGCCGGCTTGTTGGCTTCCAGATTCCAGCCTGCCGGCACATTGCCGCCGCCGGCGCCGTCAGCGCGTTTTTGTTTGATATAGTTTAACTTGATTTTACCGTAATTGAAGGTAACGGATTCGGTGGGTTCGCCGCCACCGCCGCCGCCAACATTTACGGAGCTGATAATGACATTATTTAAGGTATATTCCATATATGTCAGCTTATCCCCGCCGGCCCGGCAGAGTTCAAGCTTCACCTCCTTGATATGATCACCTTTGGCACAGGCCAGAAACAGTTTTGGCGTGGCACTGTCTAACAGCTTGACAATACTAAGATCCTGGAAATCGGCCCGTTGAATTGTTCCGCCGCCAGACGAACTGGCCGACGAAGACGCCATCTGAGATACCCCCCAGTTGTAGGAAAGAACCTCTATCCAGGACTTATGTTTGTCATCTGTACTTTCACCATCAATTCCCTCAATTTTCAAAAAATCATCAGCCGGCATAATCGTATCTCCTCTTTTAGTTTTTTAATTTTTGTAACTAATTTTTAATTAATAAGTACCGCAAACCAAGGTTCTTATCGGGACTTTTCCCCTATTGTTCTATGTTACTTATAGCTGATTTATCCTTGCGCCGGGGGCGGCAGATCGGCAACGAGGCGCAGGGAAACTGATAACTCATCCAGTTGAAAGTGAGGCTTAAGGAAACTTACCGCCCGATATACCCCTGGTTTTCCCGGAACCTCGCTGACATCAATCCGGGCCTCCCGCAGGGGATATTTCGCCTTCATTTCCTGACTGGCGTTATCATCAAGCAAGACATAATTACTGATCCAGTTATTGAGAAAATCCTCGGCATTTTTACGGGTCATGAAGCTGCCGATCTTATCGCGCATCATGGATTTCAGATAATGGGCAAAGCGCGAAACCGCCAGGATGTACTGCAGCTGCGAGGACAGCCTGGCATTGGCGTTGGCGGAATCCGAATCATAAACCTTTGGCTTATTACCCGTCTGGGTACTGAAAAAGGCGGCGTAATCAGTTCCCTTGCAATGCACCAGCGGCACAAAGCCCAGGTCGGCAAGTTCCTTTTCCCGGCGATCGGTAATCGCAATCTCGGTGGGACACTTGAGAGCCACGTCGCCCTCATCCGTCTTAAAGGTATGAACCGGCAGTCCCTGCACCAGACCGCCGCCCTCCACCCCGCGGATAGCGGCGCACCAGTGGTATTTGGCAAAGGCATCGGTCAGCCGGGTGCCCAGAGCCCAAGCGGCATTGCCCCACAGATACTTCTTGTGATCAGTGCCGTCCACCTGCTCTTCAAAATCGAAGTTCTCCACCGGCACGTTGTCCCGGCCGTAAGGCAGACGCATGAGAATATGGGGCATGGCCAGGGCCACATAACGTGAATCATCCGATTCCCGGAATGATTTCCACTTGGCATACTCCACACTCTGAAAAATCTTGGCCATATCCCGGGGCTCGCCGAGTTCGGTAAAGCTGTCTAAGTTAAAAAGCTCCGGCCCGGCCGCTGAGATAAAGGGGGCATGAGCGGCGGCGGCTACCTGCGAGATTTTTTCCAGCAGGGCCAGATCCTGGGGATGATTGGTGAATTCATAATCCCCAATCAAGGCGCCGTATGAGGCACCGCCGAACATCCCGAATTCTTCCTCATAGATCTTTTTGAACAGGGCCGACTGGTCAAACTCAGAGGCCTTTTCCATGTCTTTCAGCAGGTCCTTTTTGTTGACATTCATAACCCGGATTTTAAGTTTCTCCCCGGTCTCCGTCTGATCGACCAGATACTGTAATCCACGCCAGGAGGCCTCAAGTTTTTGAAACTCCTCGTTATGCATGACTTCATTGAGCTGGGAGGAAATCAATTTGTCAATGGCGCTGATTCTCTTATTGATCATGGCCTCGGTGTTTTTGGAAACCGTAATTTCACCTTCCATAATCTGCGAGACAAACTCGCCGACAACATCTTTTGCCCAATCCCGCTGAGCCTCATCACGCACAAGGCGTCCATCATCAATTATCTGATCCAGGAGACTTTTTTCTTCCTGGGCCTCGGCGGCCTGGGCCGCTTCCGGCTGAACCTGCTGTTCACTGTCTGCCATATTATCTCCCTCCTTTACTCTTTATTGGATTTATCTTCATTGTCCTCAACACCCGCTTCCCGGCCTAACTCCTCAAGAGAGTCCGTACTGGTGATAACCTCCTGGAGCAGTTCATCCAGCTTGTCGTTACCGTCTAATTTATTAAGCAGTTCGGTAAGTCTTTTCCGGCCCTCAACGAGCTTGCGCACCGGCCCGATCTGCTCCGCGACCTGCTCCGGATGAAAATCAGCCATGGATTTGAAGCGGAGTTCAACCGCCATCTTGCTGTCATCATCGCTGAGTTTATTATCCACCCGGAAGGCCAGCCGCGGTTTCATCCCGGCCAGCACATTGTTAAAATTATCCCGGTCAATTTCGATGAACTTTCTCTCCTTGAGCTTGGGCAGCGGCTCGTCGGGCTTACCGGACAGATCAGCCATTACGCCGACCACAAAGGGTATCTCTTTCATCTCAATAGCGTCACCCACCTCGACGTCATAGGTGATCTGAACCCTGGGGGCCCGCACCCGGTCAAGGGTATGCTGCAAACTTTCATTGGCCATCTCACTCCTCCTCTTTTGTGATTTTGTAACTATTCAGCTGCACCCCATCTTTGTCCGTTTCGGAGTCTAAGCTTACCTGCCCTCCTCACGTACAGGGTGTACAGACTCGGAGGTCAAAACGAACAAACCTGGAGCACAGCTGAACGGTTACAGTTCCTATTTTCGGGTAATTTGTTATCTCTGCTGAATGGTTACATTATTTTTTATATCTGTTTATCAACTCATATGCCCCATTGCCTTGGTGACATCCAAGGTACAGAGTCTCATCAGCAGTTCCTTGGATCTGTAAATATCATCATCCGGGGCGCTTTCACAGGTCAGGCATTGAATAAGGACGTCAAGCACCTCAGCTATCCAGATTGGTGACTCCCAGCGGCTTAATTGCAGCTCGTCCATCAGGGTGTTGAGCTTTTCGGCAATGGGCCGGGCCAGATCAGGCCGGCCGGCCTTTAGGCACAGTTTTGCCGTCAGCAGTCTGAAATTGGTTTCTTCCCGCACCGACTGGGCCGTACAGGAGGCCGCCAGCAGCTGCTCCAACGCCTGTTTAATGCCATCCGACTTCAGTTTTGTTAGGGCATCCCGCCATACCGCCTCTTCAATACCGGCTGAGCCGAGGAGGCGGTTAACCCGGCTGACAGGGGCGGAAACGGCGGCCGACGGGGCTGAGTCTGAGTCAAGGGGCGGGGCCGCTGACTCCTGGGGTGTTTCCCCGGCGTTTTCCGCTGTCTCCGGCGGCGCTTCAGCCGTCTCATCCGCCATGACTTCGGGGGGGGAATCAGGCTCCTGCTCCCTTTTTTCCTTGAGCAATCTATCAACGAGATACCGGCAGTCCTCTAATGCTGTTTTGAGCTCTGCCAGCCTTGGGGCCTCGCGGCCGAATTTTTCATCCACGATTGCGTCAAAGAGCTTAAATTCCTCAAGACAGGCCGTCACCTCTGCGGCAAGCGTTTCATAAAAGGCCCTGGAGGAACCAGCGACAGCCGTATCAAAATCTTCCGCCGTAATCTTCCCCTCGGCAATTAATTCATCCCTGACCTGCTGTTTATCGCTGTCAATATCACCATACTGGTTGCGAATATCCTTCTCTGAGCCAACCTGCCGTGATTCCTGCCATTTCATCCAGGAATATCCCGGCGTGGTTGTACTGTCGGTGAGCGGAATCTGTTTGACGGGCAGCCACACCTTGTCGTTTAAAAACTCCAGAGGGCCCACCCGGTAGTCAAGGTCATCGTCATCAATCTCAGGATAAAGATGATCCCAGAAGTCCCGCAGGAAGCCGGTTATAATCTTGAAACCCAGATTGACTCCGGCAAAGCCCTCGGTAATCGTCAGGGATTCAAAGAGCCAGGCGGCTATCTGCAGATCCTTGGTCTTAGTGGTCAGGGCCTCCATGCTGAGGCTGAAGACCTTGTCCCAGTCCGAGCTCTTCAGTTCATGCTGCCATTCTCCCTGATCCAGTACGTCATCGGCCCGTCTCGCCTCCTGAATTTCATCATAAAGAGGATGGTAACGGAGACTCTCACCGGCGGGATTATCGCCGGGAATCGGGGCCAGGATTGCCTCTAAATCAATTGTTTTCTTCATCGCTTATTTCCGTTCCGGAGAAATTAAATTCAACCTGACGAATATCAAGTATAGACACATCCTCCCCGCCGATCTCAAAGACATGCTGACCGCGTCCCCTGGTGTATGGGCCTCCGAGAGCGGCCCAGTCCGTCATCCGGCCCAGCCTGAGACGTTCATCCTTTTCAAGACAGGTGTCGGGGTATAATACCGGCAGAAAACAGTTCATGGTAAGCCCCTGCCAGGTGGTGAGGCTGGCGGGAATCCACAACAGATCAAGCCATGTTGCCGGCGGCTCAATAGAGAGTTCACGCAGGGAGGTGAAAGGCACCCATAAATAACGCTCATGGGCAAAGACCTCAAGGAAGGGCAGAAGCAGGGTGTCGGTTTCCCGAAAGCCGCTGAAAGGATTGCCGTTAACCCGGCCGGAGACGGCGGGTAAGGCCGCCTCAAGCCGCTCTAACAATTCCCGGGCCGCCGCAATTTTTTTATGCTTTAAGGCCTCCCGGAGGGCATAAGATAACTCCGCCCAGGCCGGAGGCTCACCGGGGAAGGAGGCGTTACAAGCGCCCGCCGCCACTCTGCTCCGTTCCTGCTCGGCCTGAATTAATTTTCTACAGACCTCCACCCCGGCCGCCCGGCCGGGGTCCTGGGCGGCAATGGCCTCAAGATGACGCCCGGCCTTTTCCCATTCACCACAATAGCACAGCGTCTGAAAAAAGAGCGTTCGGCTGCCGGGGTCAGCCGGCGATTTTTTTAAAATCTCCACAAGCTGCCGCCGCGTTTCGTCAAGTTGTCCATTTTTTATCAGTTCTTTGATATTCACTGGCTGAGCTGGCCTCCGTTAAGTACAGGCTGAAAAAAAAATCAATTAATGTAAGTGATCAATTAACCACACCCAAATTCATATAACCCCAGAGCTGCAGGCCTTTCAGGCATCCGCCCATAAACGCTCAAAGTCATGCCGGTTCAGCGCTCTATTGAACAGCGCCAGGGCGGGCCGCGCCGGCTGCCCGCCGAGAAAGACGGCTCTCGGGGGCTGAGCAATCATCTCCTTAAATAACAGATGCAGATTACTGACGGCCTCAAAAAGATCAACGCTGCCGCCCTCGGTCAGCGGTATAAATACCGCCTGCTCCGCCTCGAAGGAACGGAGCCGGTGGCCAATGGTTTCACGCAGTCTCTGCCGGTCGGCGGAAGAGACCGGGGCTGCCTCCCGCCATGCGGGTCTCGGCGGCCGCAGGGCCGGTAAATCTTCCGCGAGGCGTTTAAGCGCCTGGTAATTCCTGACTGTCAGCTGTTCCATCTGCCCCCACAGGCCCTCTGCGACAAAGGGCAGGAGCTCCCAGTTTTCCTCCCAGTGGCGCAGGGGGCCGGTTCCCAGCAGGAGGAGGGGAAAGGGGCGGCCAACAGAGTCGCAGCTGTTTTTAACCAGCCCGCAGGTGATAACCCCCCTCTCGGAGGTCTGAGACCAAAAACGCCAGGAGCAGGAAGCGCTGAGCCGCTCCCGGGAATCTGTCAGGTGCTCGGCTCCCTGGCGCAGCCAGTTGGTTAGAGCCCCGGCCATGGGCGTCTGCCGCCCCAGGGTGAAAAAATCACCGGCCGCCGGATGCTTGCCGGCAATGAACCACTGCCAGACGGCGCTTTTACCTACTCCCAGCATTGGCCGATCCTGGACGGCACCTTGCCTGATGAGCCTTGCAGGAGCTTAAGAACGGGCCGATTACCGCTGAAACGGTAATTGACCTTGATATATCTGATTCCCATGCGCTGCAGGGCGTCCCTGTTCTGCGGAAAGTCCCGCGGGTAAAAGAGGTGCTGTCCGGTCTTGAAATCATTGAGAAATTCCGGAAAACCCTCACTGCCTCTATACTGCTTGCTCAGGGTCAGATTCCCCACCTTGATATCAAAGAGTACATCACCGCAGGTGGCGGGCGACCAGTGAAACTTTTTCATGATTGGAAACTGGAAATTGCTTAATTTGGTGGTTCCACCGGCGCACTGCAGCTCAAGATCAGTGGCATAGGGCTTGGTAACGGCCCCGGTATTGACATCGGTCGGCAGGCCCTTGATGGAGACATCATAGCTGGCCCGCGCCGATAATGTTGAGGAGATGCCCCTGGTCAAAAAGCTGAGGAATCCCGGCTGCAGGGGGATTGCCCGGCCCAGAGCCCGCACGGCATAATAACCCCGTCCCGGCCTTATGCTTATAAAGGGTGCTGCCGGCCCTTTAAGAAACTGAATGGCATAGCCGTTCTTAGCCATTAAAAGTTGGCGTAATCGTTGCGGATCGTGAATATCCTGCACATTGACGAGAACATCCTTTTCCCAGCGGTCCTGCAGGTAGCAGGAGGTCTCGGTGCGGATAAAATCCCACAGAAAGTCCATGGGGCCATGGAGCAGATGCCAGAATACATCCCCGTTCCCCCGGCCTGAGGCCATATAGGTCTGGAGTTTGGTGACCGCCTGCCCGGCGAGCACAAGTTCGGATTTATCACCATTAAAGACCGCCGCCGCCGCGCCATAGGCCGCCTTGCGGGGAGAGAGCAGGGGAGCCGTCTTGCGCAGGGCCTTCTCATAGTCAAGACAGGCCTGGGCGGCCTGCATCCGGTGCTCCAGGGCGTTTTTGGTATCCGTCTCACGGCCGAGACCCTTGAACAGCTCTTTTGATTTAGTTTCGGCCTTGCTGAAAAAGGAGCCGCCGGTTGATTTGGCCAGGGCAGCCGCCTGCTTACGGACAGCCGGATAGCGCAGGATCAAGTCCACCCAGGGGGGAGCGTCTCCCCTCTTGACCACAAGGGGAGCCAGCTCCGCCGCCGCTTTGTCTATAAAGGTAAGGTACGGGCCCTGGAGCGCGGTGACCTTCTGGGCCATGGAAAACCATTCATTATAACCGGAAAGGCCGGAACTCCCCTGCTGAAAATTGGCGCTGAACTTATGCCAATCCTCAATAAAGGCCTGCCGGTAAACGGTACTGAAGCTCATTTCACGAGCCGCAATGAGGGTGGCGCCCGGCTCAGGCAGAGCCCTGGCAAGTTCACCCTGAAATTTATCGATGAGCTTTTTACCCTCTCTCGTAAAGGCGGGTTGAATGATAACCGCAGTTGGTAACTCCTTGTTGCCGCCCCAGAAATCCTTCAGGGTTACGGGTTGAAGGCTCTGCTGGTCATCGGCCCAGGTAATCAGCCAGTTCAGGTCATATTTATTAACGGCCAATGTGTGTTTCAGCCAGTTTTGCAGGTTGTTCATTTCCAGATTCATGGCGCTGCGGTCATGGTTCCAGAGTAGATAATAGAGGTACATACCGGCTGTTTTTTTGTTGATCTCCGGCAGGAGTTTTGAATTTTTATTGGCTAACAGCACGAGAAAGGAGGGCGGCGGCAGGGCGGCAAGCCTCTGGCGGTCATCCGTTTTCAGGCGCGTTTTTATCAGGTTGACGCGGCGCACCAGATGGCTTATGTGGCGGCTGATAACCTCACTTCCGGTGGCCGGGGTAAAATCGGCCATGCCGGCAATCATCTTTTTATCAAGGGGCAGGAGAAAACCTTTCCGGAACTGCCGGTCGAATCTCTGTTTAAGCCTGGCCTCAACCTTGCTGCTTTCATTTAAGCCAAAGCGCGGAATCCACCAGTTGCTGTTGCTTGCTTCAACCTTTAAGATGGCCTCTTTATATTGATTGAGGGTGACAACGTCTGTTAACAGGTCTCCCTGGAGGATCGGCCCCTCTTGGAGAAACTGTTTCGGTACTTCCCGCATGGTCTTGAGATTTTTGACAAAGGAAAAGCTCAGCAGGCCGCAGAGCGCCAGCACAAAGGCGACCCATGAGGTCAGGCCGAGATTTCTGGTCAGGCGGTTCCATTCAATGGCCTTTCTCGTGGGGGCGAAAATTCCCCGGTCGGCGGGCAGAATTTTGGCAAAAAAATCGTGGAGAAAGAGCCCCCGGCTGGTTCCGGGCAGTACTTCCTTTTCCGCGAGCAGACCCAGCTTGTGCAGGAAGTGAGAATAGGGGGTTCCTTCCTGGCGGCCGCTGGTAAAGAAGATTCCCCGCATAATCGGGGTTTCCTGGTAGGGGTTTTCCTGAAAGGCCTTGCCCATAAAGGCCCGCAGACCTTTACTCAGTCTCTCGAATTCAAAGGGAAAGAGAATCAGGGACGGATCAACCTTTTTGGCAGGCGTGTCGTGCACAATACGGAGAAGAAGATTCCGCAGCCGGGTGCCGATCGTCTCAACGGCCTGCGTCCAGAAGGAGGGTGAAACCTTGGCCGGCTGCTGATTGACAATCCCCATGGCCTGGTCAACCACCTTGGCGGGGAGCTTGTCGAAGAACTGGGTCATGCCCTTTATCAGGTCGCATTTGGTCACTAACAGATAGACCGGGAATTTTGCCCCCAGGCCCTGCATTAATTCGTCGATCCGGGCCCGGATCAGCAGTCCTTCCCGCTCAAGTTCCTCGGCGGAGGCGCCGAGTAGCTTATCGGCCGCCAGGGTGACGATGAGGCCGTTTAAGGGCTCTTTTTTGCGGTATTTGGCTAACAGGGTAAGAAATTTACCCCATTCCTCCTTGTCCGTCTCCTCATTAACCGGAACCGCGTAACGGCCTGCCGTATCAATAATAACCGCCTGCTCGAAAAACCACCAGTCGCAGTTTCTGGTTCCGGAAAGGCCTGAGACCTGGGCGGCATCCGCGAAGGGGGAGGATAAACGGGCGCTTTTGATCGCCGTGGTTTTACCTGAACCGCTTTCGCCGATTATCAGATACCAGGGCAGCACATAAAGGGGGTTGCCTATTTTTTTCAGGTGTGATTGTTTCAGGCGCTCAATGGAGGCTTTCCATTGATCCTGCAGGAGCTGCGAGGCCTGTTTGTCCTGGCCCGTCATGCTGTTTGTCTGCATGGCGTCCTGGGCGACAATCTGTTCGACAAACTGCTGTTCTTTTTTCCTGAGCAGGATTTTTTTCAGGAATACAGCCCCGGCAACCACCCCGAGCAGGAGGAGTAAGAGCGGCAGGGCCGTCCACCAGGGCCAGTCCAGAATGAGTACCAGACCGGTTATCAGCAGGGCAACCAGCAGCAGGGCGGCAATTATCAGGGATGATTTTATGGTCTTTTGCAGTATCTTATTCATTAGTGCACCGTGCCGAGAAAGGTCTTGCCGATGTTGCTCAGAATAAAGCTGTAGATAAGAAACAAGGCGCCAAAGAGAATGAGAGGCGAGACAAAAACCGCCAGGGTCGTGAGATTAAAAAAGCGCTTCCGGGGGGCGGCGAAGGAATCCCCCGCTTCAACCGGATAGGCCTCGGGGAAGAGTTCGGTTCGATCTAAAGGGGGCAGGCCGATGGAGCTGCCTGATAAAAATTTGAGGTTGGAGGTCTTTAACTGCTCAAGCAACATGGCGTCTCCTTCCTGGTGATACTGGCCCTTAAAGCCCATGGCGAGACAGAGATAAAAAATTTCCCGCGCCTCCGTCTGCTGCGGTCCCAGTTTGTTCAGGCGCTCAAAGAACTCCTTGCCGGCGTCGGTGGTTTGAAAATAAAGGCGCTGCAGCGGCTCTTTCTGCCATTGCGCCCGGCCCTCCCATGACGAACGGAGAATCGCCTCATCTCCCCAGGCGCAGATCGCGAAACGGGCTT
>DRPV01000233.1 GCA_011330685.1 Desulfobacterales bacterium | reverse complement strand
CACATCCAGTGCATTATAATACTCCGGCACTTTGGCATGCACCGATTCCAGCATAGTCCGAAAATCACCGGACAACTGAAAACGGCTGGCAAAATCCCACTTCTCGGATTTTTCATCCAAGGTATCGCTTACATCCTGAGTGTTACTCTTAAGCTCACTCATTTGTTGTTTTAATTGATTGAGTTCCTTGGTCAGTTGGTCGATTTTAGCTCCGAGATCCGCGGAGCCGCCGCCGGCTAATGCCGTGACCGGCAAGGCGATAACCGCCGCCAAGGCTAATACTGAAAATTTCTTAATCATTCCCTTCCTCCTTTGTTTTGGATTGTCTTACTTCCCCATTTTGGACAATACAGCTCCCGCTTATGCAGGATATTACTTTTCGACATATCCCAAAATATTTTGTTTGTCAACGAAATAAAAAAATACTACACAGTAGTAATGGCTGACAGGGGGAAAACATGTAAACGACCCATGAATACCCTGCTGTATGCCTTCAAGTCCTACACGACAAAGTATTATCGGGGGACTCGGTCAGGCAGGCGTCTTGAAATGCTTACATGTCGGTGGCTTATTACCATCGGTGGTATGGTGGGTTAGTTTCAAGGAAGGCAGCTATTCAGCAGGGGCAATAAATTCCCCTGAACAGTTACCAAGGAAGAAGAAATAAAGGGGAGGTGGAAAGGGGGGTTAAATGAAGTTGGGTGAGTTAATTGACCGCTTACTTTTAGAGGGATATTGTCACTTACCAGGGCCGCATCACACAATCTTCAGGAGACTGCCTAACATTTTATCCTGGGTCTGGATGGCCTTGATATTGGCCTCGAAATAACGGCGGTTCAGTTGCAGGGCGGGCAGCTCTTCGGTGAGATCAACATTGGATTTTTCAACCAGGGTTTCACCTTTTGGAGTCTGTTCATAGACCTTGGGGCCGGGGGTATTAAGCCGTTGCACATAGGCGCTTACTGTACCGCCGCCCGCCGGGCCCTCGTGGAGAGTTACCCGTGTCTTTTTAAAGCCGTCGGTATTGACGTTAGCCGTGTTGTCGGCAATAGAGTTAGTCTTAACGGTTAAGGCCCGCAGGGCGGAAAGCCCGGATGAGATACCGGAAATCATTTTTCAGCCTCCATTGTTAAAATTTCAATGGTGTCCTTCGTGGTGAATAATATTGTAAGCATAAAATCTGCCCGTGGCAACTAAGGCTTATTGCGTTGTAAAAAATCTGGTTTGCCTTTTTGTGAGAGCATCAGTATAAGATATGAAGAGAATATAAAATTCAAAGATTCATAAAATCATAAAAAGCTTAAGTAAGATTACAGTCTTAATTATTCGGGGAAAAGAGATGAACAATAACAAAAAATATCAGCGCCTGTGGGTATGTCTTCTTGTTTGCTTTTTGTTGTTTGGTTTTACCGCCTGTTCCAACAAAAAGGCCAGTCTCAGGGAACATTTAGAAAAGGGGCAGCAGGCCCTTACCGCCGGTAAGATCAAAACGGCGGTTATTGAGTTTAAAAATGCCGTCCAGTTAGCGCCCAAGAACGCCAAGGCCCATTATCTGCTGGCTAAAGCCCTGCTCAGGGCCAGAGACGGCAAGGGGGCTTTTCGCCAGTTTTCCATTACCACCTCTCTGGATCCTGCTAATATGGATGCCCAGTATAAGCTGGCAACGGCTTTTCTGCTGGGCGGAAAATATGATGAGAGCCGCAAGCGGCTGAAGATAATTATGGCCAAAGAGCCTGATAACCTGGAGGCTATTGTTCTGCTTGCTAACCTGAACATGGCCACCGGTAATCTTGATTCCGCCCTGAGCGGGGCGGAGAAGGCAATTAAAATTAAAGGGGATAATCCCCGTCTCTGGGTTCTGAAGGCCAAAATTCTGGAGCGTCAAAAGAAGTTTGGAGCCACCGAGGCGGCCCTGCGTAAGGCCCTGAGCCTGAAACCTCACGCCCTTGATCTTCATCAGGCCCTGGCGACTTTTTATCTCAGCCGCAAGCGTTTTAAAGAGGCGGACGCGGCTTTCGGGGCCATGGTGCGGGAGGCGGCAGATAAGGATAAGGCCCAGGCCTTAATGACGCAGGCCGCTTTTTATGAGGAGATGAAGAAACCCGCCTTGGCGGAAAAGGCCCTGCTGACCGCCGTGGCCAAGTCCCCGAGCGCGGCCCGTCCCCTTGTGGCCCTGGCAAATTTTTATCAGCGCCGGAAAAATTTCTCCAAGTCTGAGGAGTTCTATAAAAAGGCCATTAAACAGGCGGCAAAACCGATTGATATCCAAGGGCTTCTCGCTAATCTCTATTTTGATTTCAGACATTTCAAAGAGGCCGATAAACTGGTAAAAGAAGTTTTAGGTGCCGATAAGAGCAATCTTAACGGCCGGATTGTCAAGGCCAAACTCCTGGTAAACGATAAAAAATATGAGGCGGCCCTGACCCTGCTCGCCGGGGTCTTGCGGGATCAGCCCCGCTCGGCGGAGGGCCATTTTGTCAAGGCGTATGCCTATTATGAGAAGGGTAATACCGAGTTAGCCACATCCGAAGCCCTGACGGCGGTGCAATATTCTCCCCGTCATTACAAGGCTCGTCTGCTACTGGCGAATATCTATTTGCGGAACAACGCGGTGTCGGATGCCAAACGTCAGGCCCTGGCGGTCTTGCAGATTGATCCCACCAATTTACAGGGCGCCATGATTTTAACCGAATGTCTCATCAGGGAGAAGGATTATAAAGACGCCCGCCGTCTGTTAAGCAGTATTCAGAAGGCGGTACCCAAGGCGCCCAGGGTCTATCAACTGATGGGCCTGGCCTATATGGGTGATAAACAGCTTGAGGCGGCTCGCGGCCAGTTCAGCAAGGCCCTGGCTCTGGCACCGCAGTCGGCTAGAACTCTGGCCTATATGGTGGGGGTTATGCTTAAGCAGGGTAAAAAGGCGGCAGCCTGGCAGTTGGTTCAGGCCCAGGTGAAGAAATTCCCGCAGAATCCGGCCCTGCTCATGCAACAGGGGCTTCTGGCCCTGCGCCTTAAGAAAGAAAAGGCTGCCCGGCAGAGTTTTGAGCAGATGAAAAAACTGGCCCCTCAAAGCGCCGCTCCCTATATTCTCCTTGGCGGGATGCTCCAGAAGCAGGGTGAGATTGCCAAGGCCATCTCCCAATACCAGGGGGCGCTGAAGGATAATCCATCTCTAATCAGCGCCAGGATGCAGCTTGGTATTCTTCTGGAACGGCAGGGCCGTGATGATGAGGCCGCCAAAAATTATCGAAAAATCCTGGCCGCTAAGCCGGGATTTGGCCCGGCGGCCAATAATCTGGCCTGGTATCTGAGCAACCACAGCAAGGACCTCGGTGAGGCTCTGCGTCTGGCCCTGGTGGCTAAGTCCGGGGCTCCGGATGACCCTTATGTGGCGGATACCCTGGGCTGGGTTCATTACAAACGGGGCTCCTACTCTCTGGCCAAAACCCAGTTTATGCTGGCCCAGAAGAGCCTGGCGGCTAATCCCACGGTTAATTATCATCTCGGATTGGCCTATATGAAGCTGCACGACAAGGGACAGGCGGTTCACTATCTACAGCAGGCGGTGAAGCTGGCCCAGGACAAGGGGGTGCCTTTCGCGCAGATGAAGGAGGCCCGGCAGTTCCTTAAGACCTTGGGGGGCTGACAGGCCGGCCCTGGGGTGAGGCGGCAAACAACAGGCTCTGACGTATCTCTTCCAGGAAATCCGGGCTGGTGATTTTCCGGCCTTTATTGTCCAGGATATAAAAGACGTTTACCACCTGGTCGGAACGGGTGCCTATTTTGGCTCGGAAGATGTTGATTCTGAAATCGGCCAGGGTCCCGGCAATACGGTAGATCATCCCCACCTCTTTATCGGCGTAAATCTCGATGATGGTGAAGGCGGCTGAAGTCGCGTTATCAATAATCACCTTGGGCGCTGCCCCGGCGATTTTTACCTTTTTCAGGGAGACTGCCGGGCTGCCGTTCAGGCGGTAATCCAGGCCTAAACGAAAGGTTAGGGCCTTTTTTAAATCCGCCCGCATATCGGCCCATTCCAGGTCGCCGAAGGTCTCGTTGTAGAAGGGGCAGACGTCGATAGTATCGACGGCGATTCCCGACGGCCAGGTAAAGACCTGGGCTGCCAGAATTTCTAAGCCGTGCAGGGCGGTGACTCCGCAGATCTTGGTAAGCAGACCGGGGCGGTCTCTGGTGATGATGAGCAGAGACCAATGGGCTCCTTTGTCGCGGGGCTGAAGGATAAAATTATCATCGTCTAATTCCTTACTCGTGGTCAAATGAGTAACAATATCCTCCGGGGAAAAATTGAGCAAATAATCATCCGGCAGGGAATCCAGATCGAAGCTCTCCGCGTCATCCTTTAATAATTTCCGTACCTGTTCCTTAATCCAGCTGATTCCCTGGCTGAAACCGTTTTCCTCCTGGCCGCTTTTTTCAAGGAAGAGGGCTATTTTTAGGTATAACTCCAACAGCAGAGCCGCCTTCCAGTCGTTCCAGTTAGCCGGGCCGGTGGCCATGGCGTCGGCAATGGATAACAGGTAGAGGATGGCTAATCTCTCCGTTGACTGGACAATTCCGGCGCAGCGGGCAATGAGATCGCTGTCCTCCAGGTCGCGGCGCAGAGCGGTTTCAGGGAGGAAGAGATGCCGGCGGATGGCAAAGATCAGGGTCTCTATCTCCCCGGTCTTCAGCCCCAGGCGGCGGCCGGTTTCTTCGGCCAGCCTGGCGCCTTTGGCGGCATGCTCGGTGCCGTAACCCTTGCCGATATCGTGCAGGAGGGCGCTTAGAAAAAGAATTTTCGGGTTCTGGATTACGCTGAATATATTGTGGTTGGCGGAAATTATATCTTTTAAAGCGGCGACAGTCTGGATGAGATGATAGTCAACGGTGAAGATATGGTAGACATCATGCTGAGCCAGAGACTTGAGATGGGCGAATTCCGGCAGATAGGCGGCCAGGACACCGCATTCCAGCATGGCTTCCAGGGTGGCCGGCGGTTTCCGGTCGGCGGCGAGTATATCAAGAAGGGTCTGCCCGGCGGCGGCTGATTTCTGAATTTTGGTCAGCAGGTCAAGATTGGCGCTGATAAGCTTACGGGTTTGATGATGGACGGCAAGTCCGGTCTTGGCGGCCTGGAGAAAGAGGCGGAGAATGAGAATGGGCCGGCGGCGTAATTCCTCGCGGCTGCCAAGGTGAATATAGCCCCGGCGGCTGAAGATACCGCTTTCCAGGGTTTTGTCGTCCTCCGCGGCGGCCGAGCGCGGGGGAACAATGGTTTCCTGGACATGGGCGAAAAAAAGGTCGGTGCTGACGGCAATGGTCTGCAGGTTGTCGTAGACCTTGCGCATGAACTGTTCAACCGCCCTGATCCCGGTGCTTGCCCGGTAATTAAATTGCTTGCTGATCTCCTCCTGATGTTCAAAAAAGAGCTGATCATTTTTGCGGCCGCTGAGGTAATGGAGGCGGTTCCGGATCTGAATCAGATGCTCCCAGGCCTTGGTGATCTCCTTATACTCCGCGGCGCTGAGGATTCCCGCTTCGTGAATAGCGGCCATATCTTTGAGGCCGAAGAGCGTCTTTGCCGTCCACATAATGGCCTGGATATCCCGCAGACCGCCCCGGCCTTCTTTAATATGCGGCTCTAAGAGATAACTGTGCTTGGCAAAGGTCTTGAGACGATGTTCGCGGTGCCGCGTCATCTGTTCCAAGAAATTACGGCGCTGACCGTTGATGAATTTTTGCTGGTAGTCGCTTTGCAGTTCTTGAAAAAGTTTATCACTGCCGGCGATAAGTCTGGCATCGAGAAAGGCGACCTGGAAAAAAAAATCGGCCGCCGCGTCCCCGATACACTGTTGCCGGGTTCTGACGCTGTGTCCCACGTCTAATCCGGCATCCCAGAGGGGATAAAAAATGGCCTCGGCGGCGCTGTTTAAGGCCTCGTCTCCGGCTCCCCCGTGGAGGAGAAGAAGGTCGATGTCGGAGAAGGGGAAGAGTTCCCGGCGGCCATAGCCGCCGATGGCGATAAGGGCCATATCGGCGGCAGCCGGGCATTGCCTGAATTGCTGCTGGAGATGCGAGTCAATGACCTGGGTATGTTCATGGAGCAGGGCCTGACCGCTCAGGCCCCGCCGCCATAATACCTCAAGAACCTCACGTCTGGTACGGAGCTCGGAAAGTTGGGAAGTGTCGGGCATCTTAACGATGAGAGCGCTTAAATGGCGTTATTCCCTTTTTCTCCGGTTCTCACTCTGATGACCTGCTCAACGGGCATGACAAAAATCTTACCGTCGCCAATTTTGCCGGTTAAGGCCGCGGTGCGGATACATTCGCTTATTTCATCCACCTGGGCGGCATCGACGATGAGTTCCATTTTGATTTTGGGGATAAAATCTACCTGGTATTCAGCGCCGCGGTATATCTCCTTGTGACCCTTCTGGCGGCCGTAACCTTTAACCTCGGAGATGGTCATGCCTTTAATGCCAATGGCGCTCAGTGCCTCTTTGACGTCATCTAATTTAAAGGGTTTGATGATGGCCTCTATCTTCTTCATTTTATTCTCCTTGTGTCGGAATTGCCCGGCAGCACCCCATCTCGGAGTCTACGCTTAACAGTTCCGGTCTGGTGGTTATTGTTCCTTTCGGAGTTATCTTGTTATAGGGACGCATGGCGATACGCCCTGGATGAACAGGTACAGGCTTAATTGTTGTAGGCGGTTTCATTGTGCAGGCTCTGATCAAGACCGCTGATTTCTTCTTCCTTGCTTACCCTGAGACCCATGACGGTATTAATTATCTTCAAGAGCAGCCAACTTACCACAAAGGCATAGCTTCCGACAACTAAAACCGCAAAAATCTGGGTGCCGAGGAAACCGGCATTACCGGCCAGCAGGCCGTTGGCTCCGCCGGCGTTAACCGCCTTGCTGGCGAAGATGCCGAGGCAGATGGTGCCGATTACCCCGCCGACGCCATGGATTCCGACGACATCGAGGCTGTCGTCCAGGCCTGTTTTTTCTTTCAGGTTAACGGCGCCGTAGCAGACAAGACCGGCAATAAGACCGATGATCATGGCCGCCACGGGGCCCACGAAGCCCGCCGCCGGGGTAATGGTGGCCAGACCGGCCACGGCCCCCGAGGCCGCCCCGAGGGTGGTGGGCTTGCCGTGCTGGATACTCTCCATAAAGACCCACATTGCCATGCCGGTCATCCCGGCGAGGTGAGTGGAGATAAAGGCGGTGGCGGCGATTCCGTTGGCGGCCAGGGCGCTGCCGGCGTTAAAACCGAACCAGCCGAACCAGAGCAGGGCGGTGCCGATAATCGTCATGGGCAGATTATGGGGGGCGAAGCTGCGCTTACCGTGGCCGTAACGCGGCCCCATGACCAGTACCGCGGCCAAGGCGGCGGCTCCGGAGGTAAGGTGAACAACCAGGCCGCCGGCAAAATCCAGCACTCCTCTGGCGGCCAGCCAGCCGCCGGAACCCCATATCCAATGGCATACCGGATTATAAACCAGGATTGTCCACAGTAATGAAAAGACAATGAAGGATGACAGGCGTATACGCTCGGCAATGGCCCCGGTGATCAGGGCCGGGGTGATAACCGCGAACATACACTGGTAAATCATAAAGACATTCTGGGGGATGGTGGTGGCGTAAGTCGGGCTGGGTGCCGAGCCTACTCCATTTAAGGCGAACCAGGATAAATTGCCTAACAGGCCGTTGATATCAGGGCCAAAGGACATGGAATAGCCAACCAGCACCCATTCAATACTGATTACCGAAATCATAATCAGGCTCTGCATAATAGTGCCCAGGACGTTTTTGCTTCTTACCATGCCGCCGTAAAACAGGGCCAGGCCGGGGGTCATGAGCAGCACCAGTCCGGCCGCGGCCAGGACAAAAGCGGTATCGCCAGAGTTAATCATCTCTTTCTCCTTTGGTCTATAATTATAGGGGGGACTTTTGTTAAAATGTGAAGTGCGGCCCGGTGGACCAAAATAAAAAAATTATTGTCTTGAAAAATAATTGGCGGCAGCCTGGTGTATATTGTTGATAACCAGTAGTAATCATTATATATAGACTGCCGGAGCCTTGCCGTTTAAGGGTGAAGATTATATACAAAACAGTATATATGTCCACTATTAATTACAACTTTGTAGATTTTTTGAAATAAAAATGAATATTATTTCTCGGCGGTGTTTTTTGAAGGGCTTTCCCCGGCAGGGGTTAATATTATTGACTGCCGGCTGACCGCTTGTTATAGGTGGTGTCGTAACCGTTCAGCTGCACCCCATCTCGGAGTCTGCGCTTACCTCGTCCGTTTTGGCCACCTCACGTACAGGGTGTACAAACTCGGCGGCCAAAACGAACGAACCTGGGGCACATCCGGAGTCTTCGCTTTCCTGAACGGTTACAGTTCACAGTTTAGGGCAATTCGGTGCCTTAGCTGAATAGATACAAATTTATCATCAGTGTGATGTCTAAAAATGCCATGACTATATATTCGGAAAGTCTGCTGGTTCATTTTCGCCGGGCAGAGGATATTAAAAAGCGGGCCGTTGATTATCCGGCCATTGACCTTAACAAGCGTCAGCTTTGTGACCTGGAACTGCTACTGAACCGGGCCTTTTATCCCCTTAATGGTTATCTGAGCCGGGAGGATTATGATTCGGTAGTTAAGGATATGCGTTTGACCGACGGTACCTTATGGCCCATCCCGATTTGTCTTGATATAGATGAGGCGGCGGCCGGGAAGTTAAGGCCCGCTGACAAGGTGGCTGTTAACGATTCGGAAGGGTTTATGTTAGCTGTCCTCACCGTGGATGAGGTCTGGCAGCCCGACAAGAAACTTGAGGCCCTGGCCGTCTATGGTACCGATGATCCTGAAATTCATCCCGGTGTCCGCCGTCTTTACGGGAATGGGGACTGGTATGTGAGCGGTTCCTTAGAGGGTCTGCACCTGCCGCCTCATTATGATTTCAAGGATATTCGTCTGACACCGGCCGAGGTCAACCGGCATTGCAGTCAGAATGGTTGGCGCCAGGTTATTGGTTTTCATACCGATGAATATCTGCATTGCGCTCATCGAGAGATGGTTCTGCGGGCGGCGCGGGAGGCCGGGGCCAATATTCTCCTGCAGCCGGTGGTGGGACTGGGGCATCCCGGTAACATAGATCATTACACCCATGTCCGCTGTTACGAGGAGATTGTTAAAAAATTCCCCCGCAACATGAGCATGTTAAGTCTGCTGCCCATGGCCTCACGTCTGGCCGGGCCGCGGGAGGCTCTCTGGCAGGCCATTATCAAGAAGAATTTTGGCTGCAGTCATTTTCTGGTGGCGGACGATCATGCCGATCCCTTTGCCGGCCGGGACGACGCGGAGTTGTTCTATGAGCGGGGGGCGGCCCGGAATCTGGTGCGGGAGTACGAGGCGGAGACCGCGGTTAAGATGGTGCCGCTGGCCGAGATGGTCTATGTCGAGGCCATGGCCCAGTATATTCCCCGTTCTGAGATTGAGCCCGATATGGAGATTAAAACCATCTCGTCGCTGGAATTTAAGCGCCGCTTAGAGCATGATCTTGATATCCCCGCCTGGTTTTCCTATCCAGAGGTGGTGAAGGAATTAAGATGGGCCTTTCCGCCCCGCAGCCGGCAGGGTTTTACCATTTTCATTACCGGCTTTTCCGGCTCCGGGAAATCGACCCTGGCCAAGGTTCTGATGGTGAAATTCATGGAGATGCGTGATCGGCCCATTACCCTGTTAGACGGTGATATTGTCCGGAAGAATCTTTCATCGGAGCTTAATTTCTCCCAAGCCCATCGCAATCTCAATATTACCCGCATCGGCTTTGTAGCCAGCGAGATAACCAAGAACGGCGGTATTGCCATCTGCGCCCCCATTGCCCCCTACGAGGAATCACGGCAGGCGAACCGGGAGCTGATCAGCCGTTACGGCGGCTATATAGAGGTCTATGTCTCCACCCCTCTTGAGGTTTGTGAGCAGCGTGACCGCAAGGGGCTTTACGCCAGGGCCAGAGCAGGTAAGGTCAAGGGCGTCACCGGGGTTTCCGACCCTTATATTCCGCCCCGTAACGCGGAACTGACTATTGATACCACTAATATTACCCCGGCCGAGGCGGCTCAGGAGGTTTTGCTCTATCTGGCCGATCAGGGCTATATCAAATGAATAATAAACAACTCGTTAAACGGATACTTTCCCTTCTCAAACCTTATCGCTCCAAGTTGATTATTGCCATGCTCAGCATGGTAATGGTCTCCGCCTTTGGTTCGGCCCAGGCCTATCTTATCAAGCCCCTTATTGATAAAATATTTATCAGTAAGGATGCCTTTATGCTCAATATGCTGCCCCTGGCTCTGATGGCGGTATTTCTATTTAAAGGGGTGTTTTATTATCTTTATTCCTCTATTCTGGATATTGTCGGCCAGAGTATAATTAAGGATCTGCGGCAGGATATTTTCGCCCATGTGCACGCTCTGCCCATCTCCTTTTTTCACCATAACCCCACTGGTGAGCTGATCTCCAGGGTCATCAACGATGCCACCCTGATTCAGAGTGCCGTCTCCCGGGCCCTGGTTGGGGTTTTAAAGGACTGTTTTCAGGTCTTCGGCCTTTTGTTTGTGGTCTTTTATCTGAACTGGAAGCTGGCCGCCATCTCCTTGATATTTCTGCCCCTGGCCACTATTCCGGTTATTAAATTTGGTAAAAAATTTCGCCAGTTAAGTATTAATAATCAGCAGATCGTGGCCAAGGTTTCCAATATTATGCACGAAACCATTACCGGCCACCGGATAGTCAAGGCCTTTGGCATGGAAAAATATGAGATCAAGCGTTTTTCCGCTCTCGTTGAGAGTCTCTTCGGGATAATTGTCAAGGATATCAAGATTAACAGTCTCCAGCATCCGGTGATGGAAATATTCGGCGGGGTGGGCATCTCGGCGGTTATCTGGTATGGGGGGCATCAGGTGATCAACGGGCAGTCCACCCCCGGCACATTCCTCTCCTTTATGGCCGCTTTGATTATGATCTATGATCCCATCAAGGGCATAAGCAATGTTAACAGTCCGGTGCAGCAAGGCCTGGCCGCTGCCACCAGGGTTTTTGGCCTTCTTGATATTAAGCCGGATATTGAAGACCGGCCGGGGGCGCTTGAGCTGCCGCCTTTCCGGGAACGAATTGAATTCCGGCATGTTTCCTTTAGCTATGACAAGAAGGTCAAGGTTCTGCAAGACATCAACTTGACTGTACCGGCGGGTCAGGTTCTGGCTATTGTCGGGGCCTCCGGGGGTGGGAAAACGACTTTGGTGAATCTGATTCCGCGTTTTTTTGAGGTTAGCGAGGGGGCGATTCTTATAGACGGCCATGATCTGCGCGATATCACCCAGAGCTCTCTGCGCCGCCAGCTGGCCATTGTCTCACAGCAGACTATTCTGTTTAATGACACGGTGGGTAATAATATCGCCTATGGTGATCTCAGCCGCCCGCTGACCGATATTAAGGCGGCGGCTCAGGCGGCCAATGCCCTGGATTTTATCAATGACCTGCCCCAGGGCTTTGATACCATTATCGGTGAATCAGGGGCGCGGCTCTCCGGCGGTCAGCAGCAGCGGATTTCCATTGCCCGGGCCCTGTTGAAAAACGCCCCCATCCTTATTCTTGACGAGGCAACCTCATCCCTGGATACTGAATCAGAGCATGAGGTGCAGAAGGCCCTGGAAACCCTGATGCAGAATCGTACTACCTTTGTTATCGCCCACCGCCTGTCAACCATCAGAAATGCCGATCGGATTATAGTTATTCAGGACGGCCGGATTGTGGAAGACGGCCGTCATGATACCCTGCTGAACCAGAGCGGGGTGTATAAGAATCTTTATAACATGCAGTTTTCTGACAGTTGAATTCTGTTCTGCCCCCCTTGGTTTTACTGTTTTTAGCCGGAGGCCGGCGGTAAGCGCCGACTCCGAACCGGAAAATTGGTAAGCGCTCCATGAACACCACCCTGCACACGTTCCAACCCCGCGATATACCGATGTAGTCGCGGGCTTGGAACGTGCACATGGCGGCGCCCCTGAAACGCTTACAGTTAAGGGGCTATGAAGTTGGGTGTGGTTAATTGATCGCTTGCGAAAATTGAGTTATTTTGAGCTGTACCAGGAAAGGTGATCAGGTGATCGCCCTTCGAGGTGTAAGCGCTCATGGAGCGCTTACGTTTGGTTTATTGCCGCCGGCCTCTTGACAGAGGCTGATTTGTGCTTATTTTGTTGCGCCAAATAAGGCAGATAATCCGTTTATTTTTTTATATAGATTCATAAATTTGTGAGGTTTAAAAAATGACTAAAGAGACCATGGAATTCCAGTCTGAGACCCGGAAAATACTGGATATTGTTATCCATTCCCTTTACACAGAGCGAGATATATTCTTACGGGAATTAATCTCCAACGCCGCCGACGCCCTGGAGAAGATGCGGCATGAGAGTATCATCCAGCAGGATGTTTTTGACAAGGATGTGCCCTTGGAGATTAATATCCAGGCCGATGACAAGGCGCATACTCTGACCATTATTGACAGCGGTATTGGTATGACGAGGGATGAACTCATTGCCAATCTCGGCACCATTGCCCATTCCGGTTCCAAGACCTTTCTCTCCGCCTTGAGTGAGCAGGATCAGAAGAATACCAACCTCATCGGTCAGTTCGGGGTCGGCTTTTATGCCGCCTTCATGGTGGCCAAAAAGGTGCGGGTACAGTCCCGTTCCTATCTGACTGACGAGCAGGGTCACGAGTGGGTGTCTGACGGCACCGGCTCCTATGAGGTTGATGAATGTCCGGGACTGCATCGCGGCACCAGGCTCATTCTGGAATTAAACGATGACTGCCATGACTACGCCAAAGACGAGACCATTAAGCGGATTATCAAGCAGTATTCCAGCTTTGTCTCCTTCCCCGTCAAGCTGGGCGGTGAGGAGATAAACACGGTGCAGGCCCTCTGGACCCGCGGCAAGAATGAGATTAAGGACGAGGAGTATAACGACTTCTATAAATTCATTGGCCCGGCCTATGATGAACCCCTGTCCCGCCTCCATTTCACGGCCGATGTGCCACTGTCCATCAAGGCCCTGCTCTTTGTCCCCAAGGAGAATATGGAGCATATGGGCTTTGGCCGCTTAGATCCGGGGGTCAGCCTCTATTGCCAGAAGATTTTAATTGATCAGCATAGTAAAAATATCCTGCCGGAATGGCTGCGTTTTTTAAAGGGGGTAATTGATTCTGAGGACATCCCTTTGAATATCTCCCGTCAGTCCCTGCAGGATAATGCCCTGGTGGGCAAGATCAATAAGGTGGTTACCTCTCGTTTTCTGAAGCATCTTGCTGAAATGGCCAAATCCGAGCCCGATAAATATATGGAGTTCTGGAAGACCTTCGGTATGTTCCTCAAGGAGGGTGCCACCTCGGACTTTATCCATCGGGAGGCCATTGCCAAGCTCCTGCGTTTTGAATCATCCGCCTCCGAGCCCGGTAAGACCATTGGCCTGGCGGAATACGTGGAGCGCATGGCGGAGGATCAGAAGGAAATTTATTATATCAACGGCCCCAGCCGGGAGGCCATTGAGAACGGCCCCTACCTTGAGGCCTTTAAGAGCCGCGGTTTAGAGGTTATCTACACCATGGAACCCATTGATGACTTTGTCTTTAGTCATCTGAATGAATTTGACGGCAAGAAGCTGGTCTCCGCTGACCGGAGCGATCTGGAGCTTGCCAAGGCCGCCGATGAAGACGAGAAAAAGGATAAACTTGAGGAGCCGGTAGCTCTGTCGCTTACCAAGTGGATGAAGGAGGTGCTGGGTGATAAGGTCAAGGAGGTTCTGGAATCTAAACGGCTGGTGGACAGCCCGGCGATTATAGTTAATCCCGACGGCTTTATGACCAGCTCCATGGAACGGGTTATGCGGGCGACAAATCCCGACGGCGGTCTGCCTCAGGGTAATAAAAACCTGGAAATAAATACCAGCCATCAATTAATCAAGGATCTTGCCGGGCTGCGAGTCAAAAATGAGGAGCTGGCCAAGGTAATTGTGGAGCAGATTAATGATAACGCCATGATTCAGGCCGGTCTCATGGTTGAGCCCTCCAGTATGGTGGAGAGGAATTATCGCATCTTGTCTCAGGCGGTGAAGGGCTGAGGCCCTGGGGGCAGATTCAGGCGGGTTGAGCGTTTTCCCAGGAAACTGAGGGAGCGGGACATGCTGCCTCTCCCCCCGCACGGAGGACTGGCGGTCAGCGGCAAGAACATTGGGGAAGAGGACTTATTATGATTGATGCCAGGGAGCTTAGTAAAAATTACGATGAGGTAAAGGCCTTAGACGAGGTATCGTTTACCGTAAAACCGGGGGAGGTCATTGGCCTGCTGGGGCCTAACGGGGCGGGTAAAACCACTCTGATGAAGATTCTCACCGGTTATATTCATCCCAGCTCCGGCACTGCCGTCATTGGCGGCTGTGATATTCTTTCCGAGCCGCAACGGGTGCAGGAGATGATTGGCTACCTGCCGGAAAACGCCCCCATCTATCCGGAGCTCACCGTCCAGTCCTATCTGAAAATGATAGCCGATCTGCGTAATATCCCCCCGGAGCGCCAGCGGGATTATATTGCCGAGGCGGTGGAATCCGTGGGGCTCATGGATAAATTAATCACCCCGGTGGGGGCGCTCAGCAAGGGCTACCGGCAGCGGGTGGGAATTGCCCAGGCCATCCTTCATAAACCCCGCCTGCTGATTCTCGATGAACCCACCAATGGTCTTGATCCTACCCAGATTATTGAGATCAGGCATTTAATCAAGCGCCTGTCGGCTACTTCCACTATTCTGCTTTCCACCCATATTCTCTCCGAGGTGGAGGCCAACTGCGCCCGGGTGATGATTATTATTCGCGGCCGTCTGCGTGCCGATGCCCTGTTGAGCGAGATGGAGGCCACCAGCCACGCCCGCCTGTCATTAACCAGCCGGGATAATGAGGCCGATATTCTAACCGTCCTTCGAGCTCTGCCGGAGGTTAAGGCGGCGGAACCGATGACTGACGCTGCTAATCCACTCTGTATCAGAATCGAAAGCGAGGCGGCGGATATCTGCCCCCGTCTCTTTGCTCTGGCCGGCGCTGAGCACTGGCCGGTCGCTGAATTGAGCCGGGAGACCATAACCCTGGAGGCCGTGTTTAACGAACTTACCGCCGCCACTGATGGAGGTAAGCGATGAATCAGACATTATCCGTTACCCGGAAGGAATTAAAGGCCTATTTCGGCTCCCCCATGGCGGCCCTCTTCATCGGCGCTTTTCTCATTGCCGCTCTCTTCTCCTTTTTCTGGTTAGAGACCTTTTTTGCCCGTAATACCGCCGATATCAGACCCCTCTTCCGCTGGATGCCCATCCTGATGATTTTTCTGGTGGGGGCGCTTACCATGCGCCAGTGGAGTGAGGAACAGCGCTCCGGCACCATGGAGGTCTTGATGACCCTGCCGGTGAGTCTCCGGCAGTTGGTGGTGGGTAAATTTCTGGCGGTACTGGCCCTCGTGGCCATCGCTCTGGCCCTGACCCTGGGGCTGCCTATTACCGTCTCCATGCTTGGTAATCTTGACTGGGGGCCGGTGATTGGCGGTTATGTCGGGGCTCTGCTCATGGCCTCGGCCTATATCTCCATCGGCCTTTTTATCTCCTCCCGTACCGACAACCAGATTGTCGCCCTGATCTTAAGCGTTCTGGTCATCGGCTTTTTCTATATCCTCGGTTCAACGGGGATCACCAATTTCATGAACAACGAGACGGCGGAGTTCTTCCGGGCTCTCGGCACCGGCAGCCGTTTTACCAGCATTGAGCGCGGTGTTCTCGATCTGCGGGATGTGTTTTATTACATTTCCCTCACCATTGCCTTTTTGAGTTTTAATATTCTGTCACTGGACAGTAAACGCTGGAGCCGGGGGGCCAATACCAGAAGCTACCGCCGGGGGAGACGGATTGCGGTTATCCTTATCACGCTTAATCTGCTGGCCGCCAATATCTGGCTTAACAAGGTCAATAACGCCCGTCTCGATCTAACTGAAAATCATGAATATTCACTTTCCAATACCACCAAAGATTTGATTAGCAATCTGCCGAATCCCCTCATTATGCGGGGCTATTTCAGTGCGAAAACTCACCCTCTGCTCTCCCCTCTTGTCCCGCGAATAAAGGATATGCTGCGGGAGTACGCTATTGCCTCCAAGGGCCATGTTCAGGTCTCCTTTGTTGATCCTAAATATAATGAGAAGATGGCGGCGGAGGCCGATCAGGAATACGGTATTAAACCGGTACCCTTTCAGGTGGAGGGCCGTTACGGGTCTTCGGTCGTTAATTCATATTTTAATATCCTGATTAAGTACGGCGATCAGCATGTGGTTCTGGGCTTTAATGATCTCATTGAGATCCAGCGCCGTGGTGATGGCCGGGTAGATGTCCGCCTCCGTAATCTGGAGTATGATTTGACCAAATCCATCAAAAAGGTGGTTTATGGCTTCCAGAGTCTTGGTGATGTCTTTGCCAGGCTGAAAAAGCCCATGACTCTCACCGCTATTATCAGCGGCAAGTCTTTGCCTGCCGCCCTGCACGGTATGACCGCTAACATAAAAAAAGCGGTCAGTGAATTAATGAAGGAGTCTGACGGCAAACTTAAATTTGTTATTATTGATCCGGACACCGAAGTTGACCGTCTGCCGGAGTTGGAGAAGAAGTTTAAGATTACGCCCATGAAGACATCATTTTTCTCCAACGATACCTTTTTCCTCTATCTCTTCCTAACTAACGGCGCTGAAAACAAGCGCATCTTTTTGACCTCCGACATGAGCCAGGCGGAAATTAAAAAGGAGATAGGGGCGGCCTTAAAGCGTAATTCAGCCGGTTTCTTGAAGACCATTGGCCTGTGGATTCCGCCAGCTAATGTGCCGCCGCAGATGGCTATGCTGCGCCGACAGCCCCCGGCGCAATACCGGATGATTCAGCAGATGCTGCCGCAGAATTATAATGTCGAGAGGGTGGATTTGAAGAAGGGCCGGGTGAGCGACGATGTTGATGTCCTGCTGCTCGTAGCCCCTCAGAAACTAAATGATATGCAGCGCTTCGCCATTGACCAATATCTCATGCGGGGCGGGGCGGTGGTGGCCCTGGCCGGAAATTATCTCTTAAATATAAATCCCTATTCCAAGATCCTGCAGGTAAAAAAGGTGCGGGGCGGCCTGGATAAAATGCTGGCTTATTACGGTATTAAGGTCAAAAACAGTATGGTCATGGATGAGCAGAACGAGCCTTTCCCCATTCCGATAACCCGGAATCTCGGCGGCTTTGAGGTGCAGGAGATACAGAAGCTCAGCTATCCGTTCTTCGTTGATGTCCGGGCCTCTGGAATGGATAAGAGTAGTCCCATTACTGCCAGCCTGACGGCGGTTACCATGAACTGGGTGTCGCCTCTGGTGCTTGATAAGGCTAAGAGCAAGGGCCGTAAGGTGGTGCGTCTCCTCTCCTCCAGTCCTCATTCCTGGCTCAAGAGCGGCACTGATGTTCAGCCTGATTTACGCCGTTATCCCAAGCTTGGTTTCGCGCCCGGTGCTGATATGAAGAGTGAGCTGCTGGCCGTTTCGGAGCAGGGCAGCTTTAAGAGTTATTTTGCCAACCGCCCTGATCCCCGCAAGCTGGCGGCGGAGAAGAGGGCCAAGGCTGCCGAGGCTGCTAAAAAGGGGAAGACTGCCAAAAACGATAAAGCTGAGATTAGCCTGTCCAGCGGGCCGGTTTTAAAGGAATCCAGCGCCTCCGCCCGTTTGGTAGTGGTTGGCAGTGCCGATTTTATTAATGACACGGTGTTGCAGATCTCCCGTTCCGTCAGTCAGGATCGTTTTTTGAACAATTTAAGTTTTCTCCAGAACAGTGTGGACTGGGCTGTTGAGGATGAGGATCTCTTAAATATCCGCTCCCGGGGTGACCAGGCCCGGCTGCTCATCCCCCTCACCCACGCCCAGCAAATCTTCTGGGAATGGCTGAATTATGCCATCGCCCTGCTGGCCCTGCTTATTATCAGTATCTATGGCGGCTTGCGGCGGCGGAAAGAAAAACCCATGTTCAGTCCCCGGCGGGCGTAAAGGAGTATATGATGAATAAGACGAAAAATATTGGCCTGTTTATCCTGCTGCTCATTCAGGCGGGACTCATCGTGTACCTCTATCAGCCGTCCGCCTCGGCGAAACCGGCGGCGGCAATCTTTGCTGACCTGCAGCCTCAGAAGGTTAACGGCATAACCATTACCGATGAAAACGGTAAGACCATTACCCTGCGCCGCGAGGGCAGCGGCTGGCTGGTGGGGGCTGATAAATTCCCCGGCAACGGGGAGAAGATAGAGCGGATCATAAAAAAGATCGCGGCTCTCAAGCAGACCCGGCTGGTGGCCCGCAGTAAGGGGAGCCGTGTCCGTTTAAAGGTGGGGGGGGAACTGTTTAACCGTAAGATTACCCTGTCCGTTAAAGCGGGTAATAAGTTGACCTTCTTCCTTGGTACGGCCCCGAGTTCCAAATCGGTTCATCTCCGCCGGGAGGGTGATGATAATATATATCAGGTCAGCGGTCTCTCCACCTGGCAGCTGGGGGTGGATAATCCCTCTTGGTGGCAGACAAAATATATTGATATAAAACCGGAGGACTTAACGGCCTTGAGCTTAAAGGGCAAGAATAATATTGAGTTAAGCCGTGATGGGAAGAAGGTCTGGCAGGTAGCCGGGGCAGGAGTCGGGCAGGTGGTGAACAAACCGCGCCTGAATGGATTTATTTCCACGGTCTGCGCCTTGGATATTACCAGCTATCAGGCGGCCGATTTTAAACCTCAGGGTAAGGCCGCGGCGACTATAACTTATAAGACCGGCGCTGAATCTAAAACTCTCGAACTTAAAATCTGGCCGCCGAATGCCAAGACCAGCGACCAGCTGATCAAGAGTTCAGCCAGCAAATTTTATGCCCGTCTGCCGTCTTATATCCTGAAGGAGCCTCTGGGGCTGAACAGCTCCGATCTTCTGCAAAATAAAAAGCAAAAGCCGCCTGCTACTGTTACCTCCAAAAAGAAATCTTGAGCAAGGGGGATTTGTAAACTAAAAATGGTCGGGGCGAGAAGATTCGAACTTCCGACCTCCTGCTCCCAAGGCAGGCGCGCTAACCAGGCTGCGCTACGCCCCGACTGAAATTTTAACAATGTGGCTGAATGTGCTGTGTGCTGCCAGGACAAAGAAGTCTGTTAAATAGCATTATAAGACAATTTACACAAGTAAAATTTGTCGGCTGTCTGACCATTATTGACTAAAAAGATGTTGACGGCCTTGGGTTGAGTTGCTATATTGCGCCGATCAATTTGATTGCCTCTTGTGTTCCTCGGTAGCTCAGTTGGTAGAGCAGGTGGCTGTTAACCACCTTGTCGCTGGTTCGAGCCCGGCCCGGGGAGCCAGATTTTAGAAGGGATTGACCAGAAATGGTTAATCCCTTTTTTT
>DRPV01000232.1 GCA_011330685.1 Desulfobacterales bacterium | reverse complement strand
TAACGGAAACCGTATCATTTTCATTAATGATCGGCAGAAGCTGCCAGTCAAACATGGTAAAGAGGGTGTTGCGGATGTTCAGGTAACGATCACGATTTGCCAGGTCATTATGGGTGAGCAAAACCTGGGCCACCTTTTGCTGCCGGGCCTCAAAGATATCCTCATAAACCCGCATCAGGGCGCTCTGACCAAAGGCGGCCGCCGCCTGTTTTTCTTTCATGTTCAGGGGCCGGTTACCAAGCCCCAGAGCCTTACGGCCGGCAGCCACGGCCCCCGAGGAAACCAGAATAATCTCCAGACCGCTCTGGCGCAGAGCCGTTAGATCACGAGCCAATTCCTCCATAACCGGCAGGTTCAACCCCTGGGAGGTAGTGAGGACAGCGCTCCCTACCTTCACTACCAGACGCCTGGCACCATTTAAAAGCTGCCGCCGCCGGTTCAGGCCCTCATCAATGCCAAGTTGAAAGGTCATTCCTCTGCCACCGCCATAATGGCGGCCAGTTTATCCTTTAATTCCGCCAGCCCCAGCCCCTCGAGGGCCGAGACCATCAAGACATCCAGCCCCTGTTTCTGAAAATGACCCTTCAACGCCGCCAACTGCTCCTCGTCATCGATGAGATCTATCTTGTTCAGGACAATAAAGCGCTGACGACTGGCCAGTTCGTCCCGATAGAGACGCAGCTCCTCCTCCAAGACCTGATAATCCAGCCAGGGATCAAGAGCGGCGGCATCAATAACATGGAGCAGCACCTTAGTTCGTTCAATATGGCGCAAAAATGTGTGCCCCAGCCCAACCCCTTGATGGGCGCCCTCAATGAGGCCGGGAATATCAGCGATAACACAAGGAGTATCAGAATATTCAAATCTCAGGATACCAAGCTGGGGTTCCAGGGTGGTAAAGGGGTAAGCGGCGATCCGGGGCCGGGCCGCCGACAGTTTGGAAAGCAGAGTGGATTTACCGGCGTTGGGCAGGCCGATAAGACCCACGTCAGCTAATAATTTTAATTCAACCTTCAGCCAGCGTTCTTCACCCGGCTTACCAGGTGTGGCCCGGCGTGGAGCCCGATTATGGGCAGTGGCGAAACGAACATTACCTTGCCCCCCTGCCCCGCCGGCGGCAGCTAAAAAGCGCTCACCCTCGGTTACCAAATCGGCCAGCAATTCGCCGGTCTCGGCATCCTTGATCAGGGAGCCCCGGGGCACTAAGACAATTTTATCGCCTCCCTTGCGGCCATGACGCTTCTTGCCCATGCCCGCCACCCCGTTTTCTGCCATAAAATGAGAACGGTACTGGAAATCCGTCAGGGAGAGGAGATTACGACTGGCCTCTAAATAAACGCTGCCGCCATGCCCGCCGTCTCCACCGTCCGGGCCGCCCCTGGGGACAAACTTCTCCCGCCGAAAGCTCAAACAGCCGCGGCCGCCGTCACCACCCTTAACAAAAAATTTAGCCTCATCAACAAAGGACATATCTCACCGCCGCCCATAAAAAAACCGGATCAGCAATTCCCCGCCAGCCGCCCGTTAAGGATCGCCCGCCGACAACAGCTGTCCGGTATTAACCCTGTAAACAGGAGTTTTTAATTTGTTTCCGCCGGATATATGCTTACCCGCTTACGATTACGACCAAAATCTTCATAGGTTACCACCCCGTCAATCTTGGCGAACAAGGTATAATCACGCCCGCAGCCCACATTGGTACCAGGATGGATCTTGGTGCCCAATTGACGTACCAGAATATTACCAGCCTTAACAATTTGACCGCCAAAACGCTTGACGCCGCGCCGTTGTCCCTGACTGTCGCGGCCGTTCCTTGAACTACCGCCTGCCTTTTTATGTGCCATGCTGAAACCTCTATTTTCTTAGTAATATCACTTTTCATCCAGACGCTGTCAGGCCTGAATTTCCTGAATCTCAAGACTGGTAAAATACTGCCGATGACCCTTCATAACCTGATAGCCCTTCCGTCTCTTCTTCTTAAAGACCAGAACCTTCTTTTCACGATCCTGCTCAATAATTTTGGCATTGACCTTAGCCCCCTCAACAACAGGCTGACCGATCTTAATATTTTCACCGTCAGCGACCAGCAGAACATCCTCAATAACAATGGAATCACCAACATTACCGCTCAATTTTTCCACCCGCAGACGCTCTCCGGCCTCTACCTGATACTGCTTACCGCCAGTACGAATAATCGCGTACATAATTACCTCCAATTTATATTACTCACCGCTGTCATTAAGTTCATACCAACGGCCACATTAGCTCAAGAAACAGAAATACTTACCATATCCATTATTTTTGTCAAGTAAAAGCGACAATGAACGGTATATCAGATTATTTTCCCACCCATAAACGATATATGCAGCAGGGCGTATGCAATACGCCCCTACGAGCGTGCCTTTTGCAAGATCGGCAAACCGGCTTTGCTGCTATCCGAGCCCCAGATGATGGCGTATTTTTCCACCGCCAGGTGGCCGTCCGGTTCAATAATTATCTGAATCTGCAAATCGTCTTCTATTTTATGGATAG
This sequence comes from Desulfobacterales bacterium, assembly GCA_011330685.1. Classification (GTDB taxonomy): domain Bacteria; phylum Desulfobacterota; class Desulfobulbia; order Desulfobulbales; family VMSU01; genus JAADIV01. The sequence continues at coordinate 2,717 of DRPV01000232.1, read as the reverse complement.
TTGAGGCCTCATCCTTAAGCATCATGGCAGCTACCCTGGGGTTGACCTTAATGATGACTCGCGGCGCTCCCGGCAGCCGCCCCTTGGCAATTTTTCTGAATATCTCATAGGCCACGGTGCGGCGTGATTTAACCCAGCCGTTGCCATTACAGCAATTACACGGCTCACACATGATCTGGACAATATCCTCCCGACTCCGCTTGCGGGTCATCTGCACCAGACCAAATTCAGATACCTTTAAGACGTTAACCCGGCATTTATCGCGTTTAACCGCCTCCTGTAAAATCCTTACCACCTCTTCCCGATGGGCCTCCTGCTCCATGTCGATAAAATCGACAATGATTATGCCGCCAATATTCTTGAGGCGCATTTGATAGGCTATTTCCTTGGCTGCCTCCATATTGGTCTTGTAAATAGTATCCTCGAGGTCACGCTTACCCACATAACGGCCGGTATTGACATCCACCACGGTTAAGGCCTCGGTATTTTCAATAATTATATAACCGCCGCAGCGCAGCCAGACCTTTTTGTTTAAGACCCGGCTGATATCCGTTCCGATTCCATAGGCATCAAAGACCGGAACCTGTTCAGCAAAATGATGCACCTTATTCAAAAGGCGGGGAGCAAAATTCTGCACAAATTGCCAGACCCGCTCATAGGTTGCCTTATCATCCACCACCACCCGGTCAACGCTGGGTGAAAAGACATCCCGCACCACCCGCAGGGTCGTATCCAGATCCTTATAGAGCAGATATGGGGCCTTATGAACGGCGGCCGAATCCTGAATTTCCATCCACAGGTTCAACAGAAACTCCATATCGGCCTCTAAGAGGGCATGAGTGGCATTCTCTCCCACTGTCCGCAGAATAAAACCAGTATCTGCCGGCCGGAGATTCTCGATGATCCCCTTCAAGCGGCTCCTGGTTTCTTCATCCTCAATCTTGCGGGAAATGCCGATATGATCGGTCATGGGCATAAAGACAAGATTGCGGCCCGGCAGGGTTATATTACAGGTCAGCCGCGCGCCCTTGCTGCCGATGGGCTCCTTACTGATCTGGACGAGAAGTTCCTGGCCCTCCACGAGAAGATCATCAATGTTCATTCCCGGCTCACGATTGGAAAGTGATGCCGGCGGCATCTGATCGTCATCGTGGTTATGACCGTTACCGTTGGCCAGATTATCCACCTGCTGGGCGCCGATATTGACATCATCCACATAGAGAAAGCCGTTACGTTCCAGACCGATATCCACAAAGGCGGCCTGCATGCCGGGCAGTACCCTGGACACCCGGCCATAATATATATTACCAGCCAATCCACGCTCCGAGGGCCGCTCAAGATAGAACTCCACCAACTCACCATGTTCCAGCAGAGCGATTCTAACCTCGTATGAAGTGGCGTTAATAATCAGATCAGTAGCCATTACCATCATCCTCCCGCCAGGCAAGTTTTACGACCCTCACCGGCGTATCCTTATCGTTTTTATCATTTTCATCGTTTTTATTTTTTGCCCCCAACAGGGCCTGAATAAATTCCAGGGGTTTAATCCCGGCTTTACTAATCTCGCTGACCATGCTGAGCGCCAGGGTAGAGTCGTCAAGCACCTCAATCCCCCGCACTAAGGGCCGGGCATCTATCTCCCTTTTTCTCCCCTTGCGAATAACGGAGAGGGGATATTCCCCGGCCCGCAGGAATTTATCTATCTCGTCCGCCGGCACCTCAACCGGCAGAGTAATCCGGTAATCAGTAACAATTTTAAGAGGCTGCCCCTTGCCGGTAAGTTTAATCTCCAGAATATTAAACCCTTGAGGCATCTCATCATTCATCCTTTTAAGCCAGCCGTCAAGATCAGACAAGGGGGTCTGCAGCTCAGCGGTAAAATATTCCGCCAGGCTCTCCATTCCCAAGGGAAGAGCGGGACTAAAGGAAATCCGGGGCGAAGGGTTAAAGCCCTGCGAAAATTTTACCGGCAATCCAGCCCGCTCCACCGCCCTGAACAGGGTCTGGAGAAATTCCAGATGACCGACGAACCGGGCCAGGCCCCGCTTCTCGTAAGTAAAACGATAATAATACGCCCCTTCCGGCTGCCGGACGGCAGGCCTGGCACTAAAGCCGCGGGGTGCCTCAGCCCTGGCAGCCGCGGCATCATAAACCACCGGCTTAATCGTTTTGAAATCACAGAGCCCACAGCCCTGGCAGCCATGCACCCGGCAATCCGGGGTATAGGCCTCTTCCCTGGCCTTGGCAAGTTCCCTGGCCTGGAAATCAGGTTCCAGGCCGCAGTCAATATGATCCCAGGGCAGTACCTCATCCAACTCCCGGCGGCGCAGGTAATCGTTGAGATCAATACCAAGCTCCGCGGCCGTCTCTTGCCAGCGGCCAAGATTAAAGTACTCCGACCAGGCGTCAAGACGGGCTCCAGTCCGCCAGGCCTTCTCAATGAGCGGCGCCAGACGCCGGTCGCCCCTGGAAAAAACGCCCTCAAGAAAACTATTTTGGGGGTCATTCAACTTTAATTTAGCCCCCTTGGGCATGGCCCTTTTCAGACGCTCAATATACTCATAGGCGGTGACCGCGGCCAATTGCGGCTCCCATTGAAAGGCCGTATGAGGTTTGGGAACAAAGGTACCGATACTGACGTTTATCGTCCGGCCCCCGCCGCCCGCCGCCCGCAGAGCCCTGGCAGTTAGAGCCGGAATAGCATCTATGTCCTCCTC
>DRPV01000231.1 GCA_011330685.1 Desulfobacterales bacterium | reverse complement strand
TTGGCTCCCAAAATGGTAAATTCGGCCTCAAAATAAACTTCCCCGGCCTTGATTTCACCCCTGCCGGTGATCTTAAGGTCAGGGCTGTCTTTGCCGGTAAGATTATTTTTGCCGGTTATTTAGCCGCCTATGGTAATACCGTTATTATAGACCACGGCCAACAATATTACACCCTGCTGTCCGGTCTGGCCGCTATTTACAAAAAAACCGGCGAGATCGTCCAGGGTGCTGAAGTTATCGGCCTGGCCGGCGGCGACGGCCTGCTTCACCAGGGACTGCATTTTGAGTTACGCTATGGCTCCATACCCATTAACCCCCTGCCCTGGCTGACCGACAGCTGGAAAACAGCGCCGGGTGAAAACTCCGGGGCACGGGGAAAAACCAAGGCCGCCGATAAACCGGCAACCACAAAACCTTAACCAAGATAAAACGACATGACTATTAAGAAAATAATCATCATAGCTGCCATCGCCCTTAGTACGGGACTAACTAACAGCAGACCGGCAGCGGCCAGAGATCACAACACCTATAAAAGCCTGGAAAAATTTGCCGATGTTATCAATCTGCTGGAAAAGGACTATGTGGAGCCCATCAATCCCGACAAGTTAATTCAGGGGGCTATAAAAGGGATGATTGCCTCGCTTGACCCCCACTCCTCTTACATGACTGCCGAGAATTTCAAGGACTTACAGATTGAGACCAACGGCAGTTTCAGCGGCATCGGCATCGAGATAACCATAAAAAACGGCGGGCTGGTGATAGTCTCCCCCATTGAGGGCACCCCCGCCTACCAGCAGGGCCTGAAGGCGGGTGACCGCATCATTAAAATCAACGGCATCTACACCAAGGATATGGATATGATGGCCGCGGTGAAACTCTTACGCGGTAAAAGGGGCACCAAGGTTACAATTTCCATCTACCGCCGGGGCTGGCCTAAACTGCGTAAATTTACCATAACCCGCGATGTCATCCCCCTGCACAGCGTCAAAAGCAAAATCTTAGAACCTGGTTATGCCTACCTGCGCATTACCAGTTTTCAGGCCAAGACCACCAAGGATACCTTAAGGGCCTTGAAGAGGCTGAGTAAGCAAGGCCCGCTTAAAGGCCTGATACTTGACCTGCGCAATAATCCCGGCGGCTTATTAGAGCAGGCAACAGGGATTGCGGATATTTTTATGGACAAGGGAATAATTGTCTCAACCAAGGGCCGCCTGGCGGATCAGAACATGGTCTACCGAGCCCACCAAGGCGCGGTTTCCTATGATTTTCCCATTATAGTCCTCATTAATGGCGGCAGCGCCAGCGCCTCAGAGATAGTGGCCGGGGCGTTGCAGGACAGCAGACGAGCCCTGATTCTCGGAGTTCAAAGCTTTGGCAAAGGCTCCGTACAGACGGTATTCCCCCTAAATAACGGAGCTGGACTGCGCCTGACCACCGCGAGATACTATACACCCAGCGGCCGTTCGATTCAGGCCAAGGGCGTTACCCCTGATATAATTGTACCTCTCCTACAGGATCATGCCAACGGCGGGGCGCGGACATTTATCCGCGAAAAGGATCTTAAGCACCATATGAAGAATGATAATAAAACCGACCGGGGCAGCGGCACAAAATCACCTGTAAACGCCAGGGATAATCAGTTAAATGCCGCCTTGAAGATATTAGAGGGTTTGCCGGTCTTAAAGAAACCCGCAATTTGAGCCGGGGGGGATGGTTTATTTTGTTGGCGGACGGGCCTTGGGCGTATTGCAATACTCCCCTACGATCCACGTCTGAACTGGGATTTGGTTGGGGGGGATAATTCAATGATGAGATTTATGCAAGCGCTCCATGAACGTGTACAGCCGGCGCCCCTGAGACGTTTACAGTTAGGGGCTATGAACTTGGGTGAGGTTAATTGATCGCTGACGGATTTATGTTCCTTCCAAGCGGCGGCGTTGTAATGCTAAGCCCTGCTGTTTGAAGTTGTATTGAATAATTTCTTCGCGGTCTTTCTCCATTATGAGCTTAAAATGACATGAGATCCGGTGACGGCCTTCTTTACCGGCTTTTCCCGGCTGACATTCTACCACTCCGCCGAAACAGTCAATAAATGTATTGTCAGCCGGCAACACAATGTAAAATTCCAATAAATCACCCTTGGCATATTCTCTGTTACTCCAAAAGGCCAAACCATTACCGGCAATATTAATCCCCTGCAGGGTCAGTTGATCCAGCAGCGAAGGACTTCTGTCCACCTTTTTGAGCAAGACATTGATTTTGGCATCCATATGTTGCAGGAAATCCGCCATATCCGCGTCCCGCTCCCTTAATCTCTCGAGAGCCGCCCGCGCCCCGACAAAGGTTCTGATATTGCTCAACTCAGGCCGTTCATAGAGACTTATACCATTATCCAAGTCCTGTTTTACCCTCAAAAAATCATCTTTTGAAACATGGTGGGCGGCAAACATTATCCGGCTGTCCACCCTGACGGACTGACGTTTATCTTCTCCGTTCATCTTGCGGCTACCTTTTTTTAGAATACAAAGTTGTTTTTTAAACTTGCGGCCTATTGCGAAATCACCGGTTCCAGCTTGGGTTGCAGTAATTCCTTCAAACCGGCAAAGGTCGAGGCCTTCTGATTAACCTTGATTTTAAACTCCACCCGGCGATTACGGGAACGGCCGGCGGCGGTATCATTACTCACCAGAGGCCGTCCGTCGGCATACCCCACCGCCGACATATGATTAGTCGGGATATGAAATTTTGCGGCCCAGTAATTTACCACCGCCACACTACGGGCCGTTGACAGATCCCAGTTGGAGACGAATTTGCTTCCTTTACGCAGAGGGATATTATCCGTATGACCGCTGACTATAACCGACGAGCCAGTCCGCTTGATAATCGCGCCGATTTTATTCAACAGGGTCTTAAACTGCGGTCGTAACCGGGCCTGACCTGATTTAAAGCCCAGGGCATCCTTGACCCGCACCACCACTCCGTCATGGGTCATCTCCACATCCACCATACCACCCTGTTCCCTGGCCACCACGTCATTGATATCCCGCTGTACCCTAACCGCCATGGGGGTGGAGATAAAGTCAGTGGCCACCATCAACTGGCCCTGTGGACTGCCCTCGAAATGTTCCTTCCTCTGAATGCCGAAGGCGTCTTTCATGGATCCCGCCGCCTGTCGGTATTTGGGGGCATCCATGGTGGAAAAAGACAGGAGCAGAACAAAAAAGCAGAGGAGAAGTGACATTAAATCCGAGAATGTACACATCCACAGGGGGGCGCCAGGCGGACACTCCTGCTTTACTTCGTCGTCATCAGCCATATTCCAACTCCATCTATAAAGTTGCCTTACGCTTACCTATTTTTTCTCCCCGGCCCCGCGATCTTTGGGCGGCAGAAAGGTCTCAAGAAATTCCTCCATAACCCTGGGATTTATCCCCTTCAGGATTCCCAACACACCCTCGACAATCAACCGCCGGTTACGCTCCTCTTCCTGGCAGCGGAGGGCCAGTTTGTCGGCAATGGGCAGGGCAAAAAGATTGGCAATCAAGGCGCCATACAGGGTGGTGAGAAGGGCCACCGCCATGGAGGGGCCGATGGAGGCCGGATCACTCATATTGGAGAGCATCTGCACCAGACCAATGAGGGTGCCGACCATGCCAAAGGCCGGGGCCGAATCCCCCATCCCGGCAAAGACCTTACGACCCAGGTCATGCCTCTGAATGGTGAGATTAACCTCTTTTTTCAAGACCTCCTCAATAAACTCCGCTTCATGACCATCCACACAATACATAATGGCTTTTTTAAGAAAGGGATCCTCAATGGGCTGTTGTTCCAGAACGATAAGGCCATTCTTACGGGCAATATTGGCAAGATTAACGATCTCGCCAATAATATGCTGAGGAACGCTTATCTTGGAAAAGAAGGCGTTCATAGCCACCTTAACGGAGTTGATAACGTCTCCCATGCCAAAACGAATAAAAGCCGTGGCCGCCGTACCGCCAAAGACAATCAACACCGAGGGAATATTGACAAAAAGCATCAAAGAGCCGCCGGAGGCGATGGCCCATACAACCAGAAAGGAGCCGCCTACCAGACCAATAACGGTTGCTATATCCATTAATTCCTACCTGTAACCTGAATATTATCCTGAATCCGTGTTGTTATACTCTAAAGCGTCACAGATTCAGGACTATGAAAGAATGTCCTCTATCGGCAGCGACATCTTAAAACTGTGACTATCATCCGGATAACTCCCCTCACGCACCTCATGCTTATAGGCCAGAACGGCATCCTTAATCCGGGGAGCCAGATTGACGTATGATTTAACAAAACTGGGCACGAATTTTTCGAACATCCCCAGAAGGTCATGGGTCACTAAGACCTGGCCATCACAACCGGCCCCAGCCCCTATACCAATGGTGGGGATGGTTAATTCCCGACTGATCAACTCCGCGAGTGAGGCGGGAATACACTCCAGAACCAGGGCAAAGGCCCCGGCATCCTGCAGCCCTCTGGCCATACCAAGAAGGTTACGGGCCGAATCCAGTTCCCGGCCCTGCACCTTATACCCCCCTAACTGACCGGCCGTCTGCGGAGTCAGCCCAATATGGCCCATAACCGGCACCCCGGCCTTGACTATGGCGCTCACCGTATCGCAGACCTCAAGACCACCCTCAAGTTTTACGGCATCACAACCGGCTTCCTTCATAAAACGACCGGCATTGCGCACAGCCTCCGGCCGGGAAACCTGATAAGACATAAAGGGCATATCGCCGACAATAAGGGTTCGCGAGGCCCCCCGGCGCACCGCTTTGGCATGATGAATCATCTCATCCATAGTCACCGGCACCGTGGAATCATAACCCAGAACCACCATTCCGAGAGAATCACCAACCAGTAACATATCAATCCCGGCACTCTCTATCAGCCCGGCAAAGCCGGCATCATAGGCGGTGAGCATGGTAATCTTCTCCCCCCTGCTCTTCATCGCCCCGACATCGACTACCGTCAATTTCCCCGCCATTTTCCTATCCCCATGAATTGTCTGACATTCATTATAGCAAAAATAAATAGGTTATTTACTTTTTTTTAAATATTCGTAACCGTTCAGCTGCACCCCATTTTCGTCCGTTTTGTCCACCTCACGTACGGGGTGTACAGACTCGGTGGCCAAAACGAACGAACCTGGAGCACATCTGAACGGTTACAGCTCACAGTTAAGGGCAATTTGTTGCCTTGGCTGA
>DRPV01000230.1 GCA_011330685.1 Desulfobacterales bacterium | reverse complement strand
TTATTGACTTCCTGCGAATTTTCCTTAATAATCGCAATGGAACTGCGTGATTTATCGGCCGCTTCGGCATTGCCATCGGCCTTCTGACCAATCTCTGCCATATTATTGGTAAGCTGTTCCGAGGCGGCGGTGGCCTCCTCAAGAGAGGCGGCCATCTGTTCCACGGCCACGGCAATCCGTTCGGCAATAGCCTGCTGCCGGGCCAGGGTACGAGCCTGAGTCTTGGCCTGAGCCTGCTTTTTAGCCAGTTCCCGCTTTTGAACCAAGACTTTATTATCCCCCTCTTTACTGGTAATACCGGTTGCCAATGAATCAGGTTTTGCTAATTTCTTTGCCATCTCTACATCCTCCTCGGTTAGAATTTGGTTTACTGAGTCGTAAGCCCTTGCGTAAAATTACTGCTCAGAATTCAGAAATTGTGATATCCTTTCCCTCACCGGTATCCAGATCCATGGCGCTCACCGTCAGCACCCCGTTCAGATCAATGGCAAAGGTCACGTCTATATTTGGTTCCCCCTTTTTACGGCCATGATTTACCGTTAGATGAAAACGCCCCAGCGACACAAAATCATGCCTCCCCTCCGGAAGACCACGATCCTGCATGACATGTATGATTACCTCGGGCTGGTCATCAACCACCGTGGTAAACAGGCGGCTGACCTCAACGGGGTAGGATGAGGCGGCCGGAATTATATTAATAAAATCACCCTTATCATCCTCAATCCCGAGATTGTGGGCCGTAATATCGTGGAACTCCACCCCGGCAATCTCACCGTTCAATACCCCGGCCAGGATACCGGCCCCCCGCGCCACAGCCTCATCAGGATTGATGTTTTTCTTTAACCTGGGGCCGCCGGACGACCTGGCACAGGCGGGGCAGAGAACCTCGTCCACCAGTTCACCCACCGCCGGAATACGACTGGCCCCGCCCACCATAATCACCGAATCGACCCACTCCGGGGATAGGCCGGCCAGGGAGAACGTCTCTATAATATGCCTTTTAATGTCCTCTAAAACCGGGCGGGCCAGGTCGTTAAAATCAGCCCGGCTGATCTCCATATTCAGGTGCAGCGGCCCGGCATCGGTTACCGCGATATAGGGAATCATAAGGGCGGTGCTGTCGGCGGCCGAGAGATCAATCTTGGCCTTTTCAGCGTGAATTACTAATTGTTGATAGGCAATGCGGTCATTCTTCAAATCATAAGGACAGTGGGCGGCGAAACGAGCCAGGATATGCTCAATAAGGGCATTATCAAAATTCAGACCGCCAATGGCGGTGGAACCGCCCACCCCCATAACCCGGAAAACCTTATCCTCATAGGCCATGAGGGTAATATCCAGAGTACCGCCGCCCAGATCAATCACCAGCATATGACTGTTGCCGCCCTGACTCATGCCGTAGGTAAGGGCGGCGGCGGTTGGTTCATTTAATAACTTCCGCACCCTGATCCCGGTCATGGCCGCCGCCCGCAGGGTGGCCTGACGCTGATTATCATCAAAATAGGCCGGAACAGTGATAACGGCCTCCTCCACCTCGCATCCCAAGTAATCCTCGGCAATCTCCCGCAGATGGGCCAGGATAAAGCCGGAGATCTCCTCCGGGGTATAGCAGCGGTCATTAATAGTGAAACCGCGGTCAGTACCCATAGCCAGCTTAACATTGGCCACCGTGAGTTCAGAGTTCAACACCGCCTGATTGCGGGCCATTTCACCGACAATCACCTTATCCTTTTTCAGGCAGACCACGGACGGCGTGGTACGGCTGCCCCGTTCATTGGGAATAATCCGGGGAGCACCGTTCTTGACAAAGGAAAGCAGGGAGTTGGTAGTTCCCAGATCGATACCAATGATCCTTTTGCCTTTGCCTTGCTGTTGGCGAACTTTGGGAGTGCTTTTAGCGCTGTTCATAATTTTTTAATTTTCTGATTTTTCTGATTTTTCTAATTTTCCGATTGAGATCAGATAGAAACAATACACAAAATCACATTTTGGCAATCGCCAGATTTTCTTTGGCAAGATCGTTGTCCGGCTCAATCTCCAGAATTCTCTCCAAGGTCTCCCTGGCCTTTTCAGGAAAATTCATCTCACTGTAAATAACAGCCAGATTGTTAAGGGCCTTCATATTCTCAGGTTCCAGACTTAGAACGGCGTTAAAGAGACCAGCGGCCTCGAAGAAGTCTTCATTCTTCAGCCGGGCGACACCCTCCTTAAATAATTTAACCGCCGTCACCTCGTAATTACGGATCTTTTCCGCCTGGGCAGACTCCTTTTGCCGCAGTTCCTCATACCTCGCCTGCAGGGCGTCATAATCGGCCGCCAGTTTGCTTAACTGCTCCCCGGAGGCGGCATCCTGTTCGACGCCCTTGTCAAAAAGCATTTTTTTAAGGGATATTTGCGGAGCGCCCGCCTTTCTCCCCTCGGTAGTGAGTAAGGCGGGGATATTCTCGAGAGCCAGAAGAGTGGGCGGCGTAGTTATCTTGTCCCGCGCCGTACAGGCCTTATCGGCAAAACGAAGATCAAGCAGACGATCAACATCAAGCTCTCCGCCAATATGAAGTTCCTTCGACATGTATCGGTGAATAGTTTCAAAATCCGCCGCAAAGGGATACAGGCTGTCCCAGCGGATACCGGCAGGATCAGTAATTACCTTTTTTAACAGGCCCTCTTTGAGCCCAATGCTTTTATCGGGATCAAGAAACTCAACTCCAACCCTGACGGCATTAGCGGTATCAGCGGCCATGCCCTTACCGGCCTTAACGAGATAATCAATAAATTCCTGCACGGCCTCAGGATGTTTTTCAATAAATTTTTGCCGTACCGCCACCACGCAGCAGGGATGTTCCGGCCAGATTTCAGTGGTCATAAACTGCCTCTTGGCAATACCGCCGTTAATGGCCTTGGAACCCACCGGCTCCGCCACTATAAAGGCAGCGGCATCATGGTTGGAACCCATAAAGGCGGGCATGGAAACCGGGGCCACCACCTCGAAATTGACATCCACCTCATCACCCTTATCAAGGCTGGCATTAAGACCGATTCCTTTAAAAAATATATGACTCAGCATATGATGAATGGATAATTTATGGGGGATGAGACAGGACTTGTTCTTGAAAAAATCGCTATAGGGCTTTTTATAGTCATTATGGGCGTTGCGAACCATAATACTGCCGCCCCGGTGGGCCATGAGCACTATTTTCAGCGGCGAGCCGTGGCTGTTTAAGTCCATGGCAATGGGGGCCAGAATAAAAGCCGCGTCCACCTCGCCCTCTTCCAGAGCCTCGATGACGGGATTCCAGCCCCCCATGAGTTCCGTCTGCAGGACAAAATTATCCGGCTTGAGGAGACCACTGCGAATCTTCTCCCGCACCATGCCGAGGAGCAGGTGATCGGTGATCTGTAAATGAGCGACCCGCAGCTTGATCTTGCCGTCAACCATTTCCTCCCCGCCGTCCCCGGTGCCGGCCGCGCTCTCTTCAAGCCCCAGAGCCTGGCTGATTTTGCGGTTCAGCTCATCGGGAGTAAAGGGTTTCGGAACCACGGAGGTACCACCGGCCTTGATTACCTTGTCCTTCTGGGCCTTGTCAGCCTGGGCGGTGGCCATAATAAACGGCACTTTTTTGAACTTTTTAGATTTTTGCCGACTCCATACGAGGAGATCGTAGCCGCTCATATTGGGCATATTCCAGTCGCTGATAATCAGATCAATATCACCAGTCTTCTGCAGCAGCTTTTTGGCATGGATACCGTCATCGGCCTCAATTATATTTTTGTAGCCCAGAGAGTTGAGGATATTAACCTCAATCCGGCGCATGGTCTTGGCGTCCTCGGCCAACAGAATTTTAATATCTTCCGGCGGTTTATTCATAACTGTTCCTTTTTTAATTCCGAGTAATTATTAGTGTCCACGATTCCCTCTTCAACAAGTTTCCTGTAATCGGAGGCCCCGTTACTTCTGGGGGCATACTCAAAGATTGTCTGTTTATAGGCCGGGGCCTCAGCGAGGGTGATATTATTTCTTATCCCCGGCATCATAATCCCCGCCCCGAAATTGGCCTTTATCTCGGCGCTGATCTTCCGGGCAATTTTAGTCTTCTGATTATAAAATGTCGGTATAATGCCGCTCAGGCGCAGAGCCGGGTTAAACGAGGCATTTAAGCGATATATGACCTGCATCATCTCCGCCAGTCCCTCCATGGCCAGAAAATGCATGGGCATGGGAATAAACACCTCCTGGGCGGCAATAAGGGATGAGATCATCAATATCCCCAAGGTCGGAGGCGGATCTATAATAATATAATCGTACAGGGACTGAATGGGGGAGATTTGGGACGCCAGTACCAGTGCCTGTTCATCGTCAGGCCCGGCGGCGAACTCACAGGCGCCAAGATTACGCGTGGCATAAACCAGATCAAGACCGGCAATGCGGCTGGGTTTAATTACCTCCGTTAAACTCAGCTTATTCTCAAGAACCTCAAGAATGGTGGTCGTGGATTGCGGCCCGGAAGCAAATATTATCGAGGCATGGGCCTGAGCGTCAATATCGATCAGGAGAACCCGGCCATGAGCGGTCAGGGCATGGGCAACATTCACCGCCGTAGTGGTCTTGCCGCAGCCCCCTTTGCGATTCGCGAAAACAATAATTCTGCCCACATCTCCCCCCGAAAAATAGGCATAACCATTCCTTGACCAATCATGATTAAGCCGCACTGAAGATCAAAGATCTTTTCTTATTGTGGTCACAAGCAACAATAAAAATCAAATAATTTTATTCTTTTTTTTGCTACCTGCCGTACTGAATTTGAAATCGAGGTGGGGATAAAAGAGGAAGGAAAATCGCTCCGGAACAGTGTTATATTTCTCTTAGTTTTTTAATAACAATGGGTTACATTCGATAATTTTGTAGTTGATTTTTTATTTTACAATGTGTACAATTTGTACATAAAGTACATTTTGGGAGATTCGTAATGGCAACGACAATTTCTACCGCTGATGCACGTAAACAATTTGCTGATATTGTTAACAAAGTGGCCTATGGTCATGAATCTGTAATTCTTACTCGGCGTGGTGAAAAAATAGCAGCTTTGGTATCTATGGAAGAGCTTGAACTCTTGAAACAGATTGAAGATTTTATAGATATTGAGGATGCTAAAGAGTCTTTGGCTGAACCGGGAAAGAACATTCCTGCCACCGAGTTTTGGGAGCGGATTGGTCTTTAACTAATGATTTTTTCTATTGAATTTAGACCTGCTGTACTGAAAAGCGTGAAGCGCTTCCCGAAGCGCGATTTGGTGCGGATAAAAAAGAAAATTGATGATCTCAGTCGGAATCTGCCAGATCCGGCTACAACAAAAATGAAAGGGAATAATTCTTTTCATAAAATTCGATCTGGCGATTACCGTATTATTTATGAAATACATGATGATCGACTCGTTATTCTTGTTGTAAAGATTGGGCACCGCAAGGACGTATATAAGAACCTTCCTTAATTGTTGTTTTTTCTTTCTTCCCTCTGCATATATTCTCTGCATTGTTTCATTTTTTATCATAACAACAACCTTGACAGCTTCTCCAAGCTACAAAAAAAAAAGGGCCGTCTCACTCTCCTTAACACGGAGAGCGGGACGGCCCTTTTTTTAATGAGCTAAAAGCCTTGTAATTAGACGCTTAACAGCCGCAGGCCTTCTGCATATTGGGAACAGTCTGCTTTTTACGGCTCATCATGCCGTCAACCCACATAGTGTTACCCTCCAGCTTGCCGCCAAAGGCCTTCTCAATCAGGCTCGGATCATCGGAAACCACCATCAGATCAGTACCCTCTTTCATGATATCAGTAAGCATGAGGAGAACAGTGTGGCGGCCGTCGGCCTTAACCTCTTCACAGGCCTTGTAAAGGTCATCCCGGATACCGGCAACGAGGGAGAGATCAACCAGTTCCAACTGGCCGATACCGATCTTCTTGCCGTTCATGTCAAAATCTTTATAATCTCTGAATACCAGATCCTTGGCGGGAACACCGTCAACTGCTGACTTGGCCTTGAACATTTCCATAGCGAGGGCCTGCATATCATCAACCCCGGCAATCTTGGCCAGATCCTCACAGGCAGCCTTGTCGGCCTCGGTACAGGTGGGAGATTTAAACATTACGGTATCACTCAAAATGGCGCAGAGCATGATACCGGCGATATTGGCCGGAATAGCAACATTATTAATATCATAGAGCTGCTTTAAAACAGTCCCGGTACAGCCAACGGGCTGGGCGTTAAAAATAATGGGATTATTGGTTGTAATATCACCGACCTTATGATGATCAATAATAGCCAGCAATTCGGCATCGCCAAGATTATCAGGAGCCTGAGCCAGATCACTGTGATCCACTAACATCAGCTGTTTACCGGCGCCGTCTGTCATGATTTCAGGGGCGGAAAAGCCGAACTTGTTTAAAACCATCTCGGTCTCCGGATTCAACTCACCCTGCATGGCGGGAACCGCGTCAACACCCATCTCTTTCTGCAAAGCAGCGTAAGCAATAGCAGAAGTTACCGAATCCGTATCAGGGCTTTTATGCCCAACAACATAAACTGACATAACATAATCCTCCAATCCATATATTAATAAACATATCGTCCACAAAGGACGAACCTTTTAAAATAACCTTAGTAAACAACATGAAAACCGTGGCAGGCCCAACGCCCATTGGCCGCCAGCCTTCATACTTTTATACAAATATAATAAAGTTTGTTGGTGAACATAGTGCTTATAAATAGTTCAGTCAAGCAGAAAATAGAACACTTATTCAGAGAGATATTGTTATTCAGGAGAAGAAATGGTAATCTCACTTTTAAGATAAATTTACAGACTGATAAAAGGCAGTTATGTCGCCGTCAAAAATCCCCAAACCCTTAGTGTTGCTGGCTGAAGATAATCCAGTAGTGCGTAAGGGAGTAGAGAACTTCCTCACCAAATGGGGATACGAAACCATCGCGGCCGACAACGGCGATCAGGCCTGGGAACTGCTTGAGGCAGATCCGGCCATCCGCCTCGCCATAATTGACTGGAACCTGCCGGGGATCAGCGGCATTCAACTCTGTCAACGACTGCGCACCCGCACCGGGCCTTATGTTTACGCTATCATGTTCAGTGCCCGCAAGTCACATGAAGAAAAGCTCATGGCCTTAGACGGCGGTGCCGACGACTATCTTGTTAAGCCGTGCAAGCCCTCTGAACTGCGGGCCCGCCTCGGCGTGGGCCGCCGTATCATTGACAACGCCCTGAGTTTAAGAGAATCAACGCCGCCCGTCCCCGCTCCCGAAACAGAAAACAGCCCTCCAGCCCCCGCAGATAACGACGAGACATCAACAACCAAGAAATAGATTTCCTCCGAGATCCACCTCTCCCTCAACTTTCCTCCTCATTAAATAATGACTACCACCGAACAGGAACTCCAGCGTTTAGACAAAATTATCACCGCCCTGCGCAACCCTGAAAGCGGCTGCCCCTGGGATAAAAAGCAGACTCCGGAAACCATGAAGACCTACCTCCTTGAGGAGTGTTATGAAACGGTCGAGGCCATTGACTCCGGCCGGGCGGCCGCCGTCCGGGAGGAGATGGGCGATCTCTTCTTCCAGCTTGTTTTCATCAGCCAGCTCTATGAAGAGCAACATGCCTTTTCCCTCACCGAGGTCATCAGCGGCATCGCCGACAAGATGGTACACCGCCACCCCCATGTTTTTGGTGATGAAAAGGTTGGTTCAGCGGCCCGGCAGAGTCAGCGCTGGAATGAAATCAAGGCCGCCGAGAAAAAGACCGCCACCAGCGCCGCCGACCGCCTAACCGGAGTTCCTAAAAGCCTGCCGGCCCTGCGCCGGGCTCAACGGGTATCTGAACGGGCGGCCCATAACGGTTTCGAATGGAGTGGACGGCAGGCGGCAATAAACAAGTTTAGCGAAGAAACCGAGGAATTATTAGAGGCCATGAAGGATAATGACCAGAACCATATTATCGAAGAAATGGGTGATGTCCTTTTCATGCTGGTCAATCTGGCCCGCCTCTATAATATAAACGCCGAAGACACCATGCACCTTGCCACGGAAAAATTTATCCGCCGTTTCCGCGGCCTGGAGAATCTGGCCCTTGAGGAAGGGCTTAACCTCCACGACCTGTCAGAGACGGAATTACTCAATTTGTGGCAGCGCAACAAAAACAATTTGACATAAAATAAGGTTATATGTTAAAGAATCAGTTTATTCTTTGGCTGGATTTTTGTATTCCAGCCTCTATTCGTCAACCTTCTTGCTCTCTGAGGCAGGAAACACGAGGGCCTGGGGAATCACCCATAGTCCACAAGGAGGAAGCATGCGCAGGTATGAAACAATCTATATTATCCGGCCCACGGCCAATGAAGATGATATAACCACCATTATCGACCGAACCAACGCCGTTATTGAGCAGGCCGGCGGCACCATCATCAATCTTGACCGCTGGGGTCTCAGAAAACTGGCCTATCTCATCAAAAAAGAGAGCCAGGGCTATTATGTTTTCACGGAATACGCCAGCAGCCCGACGGCAGTTGACGAAATAGAGCGTCTCTTCCGTATCGATGAGAATACCCTGAAATACATGACTATCAAAATTCAGGATACATATATCCCTGACGCCCCGAAAGCGGAAGTAGAGGCAGAGACCGCCCCGGCCGCAGAAGCCGAGAATCAGGAAGCCTCGAAAACGGTTGCAGAAGCAGCAGACCCGGCCTAAGACCCAAGATATAACAGGAGATAAAAAATGGCAGCGCCAACCCGTCAACAATATAAGAAAAAGACCTTTATCCGCAAAAGAATATGCCGGTTTTGTGCCGACAGCAGTCTGACGATTGATTACAAAGACGTCAAGACCTTAACCAATTTCATCACCGACCAGGGCAAGATTATTCCCAGCCGAATATATGGTAATTGCGCCAAGCACCAGAGGCAATGCTGCGAGGCCATTAAAAGGGCTCGTCAAATCGCCCTGCTGCCCTATAGTGCCACAACCCGTCTGTAAAGCAGCAGTCTTTTGAACAGCTTAACACCCCTATAATGATTTGGAACAGGCAAAGAGGAGTTTCAGCGGCCAATATTATTTAACGGCAATAGGCATTACGGCGCTTATTTTGACTCTGCCGGTGGTCAGCAGTTTTTTCTTCTGGCTGTATTTCATTACTCCTCTGCCGATAATATATTATATCACCGTCTTAGACTTTAAGCGGGGCAGCAGATTGGCAGCCTACGCGGCTGTTCCGGCAGCCGGCCTGATTCTGGTTAAAACCACTGATCTCCAGATTGTCTTTTCAGCCTTGAGTCTGATACCGGCCGGAATCATCATAGGGCAATCAATTAATCGGGGTGACAGTATTCACCGGGCCGGTTTTAAGGGTATAGGGGCGATAATTCTTACCTGGCTCGTCCTGGGTGTAGTCTTCAGCGCCTTCAGTCAGGTTAATATTTACAAGGCGGTACTAAAAGAAATTGATACATCGTTGAGCGTAGCCTTTAAGTCATACAGCACATCTCCCGGACTTACCCCAGACTCCAAGGCCCAGCTCAAAGAGGTATTCCAGCGGACAAGGGAGACCGTTCCCCGCATTTTTCCAGGCAGTCTGCTGATTTCGGCCATTTGCACAATCTGGCTTAATCTGCTGTTAGCCAATCGTTTATTAAAGAGAAGCGGGATTAAGGTATGGGATGATTTCCGCCACTGGCGGCTGCCGGATAATTTAATCTGGCTGTTCATCGCTGGAGTCTTTGCTTTAATGTTCTCCAGCACGTTGTTGAACACGGCGGGACTTAATATAGTTCTGGTGCTTGGTTTTCTCTATTTTCTGCAGGGGCTGGCGGTTCTGACCAGTCTGCTGGAAAAATGGGAGGTACCGAAGCCCATAAGATTTCTGATCTATATAATTATTACAATTCAGGCCTATGGCATTATAATGCTGGCCTTTCTGGGGATTATTGAGATTTGGGCCAACTTTCGTAAGGCCAAGCCCCCCAATAATATAAAAAAAGAGTAACCATTCAGCTGCACTCCATCTTCGTCCGTTTTGCCCTCCTCACGTACAGGGAGTACAGACTCGGAGGTCAAAACGAACGAACCTGGAGCACATCTGAACGGTTACGGTTTCGAGTTTCGGGTAATTTGTTGCCTTTGCTGAATAGTTACAAAAAAGAATAATCAAAAAAACTACATAGAACGAGGGACATATGGAATTAATATTGAAAACGACCATTGATAATCTTGGAGAAGAGGGAGATTTAGTCACAGTAAAACCAGGCTTTGGCCGTAATTACCTTATTCCTCAGAGTCTGGCAGTCCTTGCAAATAAGGCCAATAAGGCCCGTCTTGAACTGGAGCGAGATGCCATTGAAGCCCGCAAATCCGCTCTGCGCCAGCAGACTGAAGGGTTATCCAAAAAAATTGCCGGTGCCGTGGTTACTATCAGCAAACGGGTTGGTGACGAGAACAAATTATACGGTTCGGTTACCAACTCTGAAATTGCTGATAAATTAGCCGAGTTAGGCATTGAGATCGACCGCCGTAAAATTACCATTGATGAGCCCATCAAAACGGTGGGGATTTTCAACATACCCATCAAAATCGGTTACCAGGCCCATGCCGATATCAAAGTTGAGATAGTACCGCAAACCGAGTAGTTTTCCTGTAAGCGCTCCATGAACACCACCCTGCACACGTTCAAACCCCGCGATATACCGATATGTATAATCGCGAGGTTGGAACGTGCACATGGCGGCGCCCCTAAAACGCTACAGTTAGGGGGTTATATGAAGTTGGGTGTGGTTAATTGATCGCTTACGTTTTCCAGACTACCGAAGCGGCTTCTATCACGGCATCAAATGAGAACCTATTGATACCCCGTTATTACTGCCGCGCCTGGTAATGGCAGACCCCCAATATTTTTTTTCGCCCGCCTGTTTTTATGATTAGACAGCAGGCAGAAAAATTTGTATAAAGTCTGCATGAGGTAGTTATAAAGCCGGTGATGTTCACACATCCCGGCTTTGTAATTTTGGTAACCTATGCCCGCTCCTCAGACACAACAGATAGCGTAGAATTCGAGCATGAAAACAGAATACGCGAGAGTCGACAGTCCGCAGTTCTAAGCGCCGCAGGCGGTAACTATACTGTCTCCTGTCCTCTGACTTCTGTCTCCTGTTTTCTTATAATCACGTCCCCGGAATCACAACTCATCAATGGAAGCGCCATTACCGCCCTCAAGCATCGGCCAGCGCCTGCCGCCTCAAAACATTGAGGCGGAACAATGCGTTCTCGGTTCCATTCTTCTCCGCCAGCCGGCCATGGACAAGGTTGTAAACCTCCTCGCCCCCTCTGATTTTTACAAACCGGCCCACCAGACTATCTATAGCTCCATGCTCAACCTCTTTGACAAAACCGAGCCCCTGGATCTGGTTACCATTATCAGCGCCTTAAAGGACAGCCATAAACTGGATGAAGTCGGCGGAGCCGCCTATCTCGCGACCCTTACCGACATCGTGCCGGTGGCCGCCAATATCGGCTATTATGCCGCCATTGTCCGCAACAAAAGCATCCTCCGCCAACTGATTCAAACTACCTCGGAAATCGCCGGCCGCTGCTTTGAAGAACAGGACAATATCGACCTCCTCTTAGATGAGGTCGAGAAAAACGTCTTTGACATCTCAAGCTCCAAAAGCAACCAGAGCTTTTACCGGATGAACGAGATCATCAACGATGCCTTCAAGAATATTGAACAGTTAGCCGAACGTAAGGAGATGATTACCGGAGTACCCAGCGGTTACAATGATTTCGATCATAAGACCGCCGGCTTCCAACCCTCCGATCTGGTTATCATCGCCGGCCGCCCCAGTATGGGCAAGACCGCCTTTGCCATGAATATCGCCCAGAACGCCGCCATGTTAGCCAAGGTGCCGACGGCGGTATTCAGCCTGGAAATGCCCAAGGAACAATTGGCCATGCGTCTGCTCTGCTCCGTGGGCCGGGTAGACGCCTCAAGAGTCCGTACCGGACATCTGCGGGATACGGACTGGCCTAAATTAGTACGGGCCACCGGCATGCTCAGTAAGGCCCCCATCTTTATTGATGATACCCCGGCCATCACGGTTCTTGAGATGCGGGCCAAGACCAGGCGTCTGAAGGCCGAACATGATATAGGCATGGTGATAGTGGATTATCTGCAGCTCATGCGGGGCCGGGCCGGTATTAACAGCCGCGAACAGGAGATCAGCGATATTTCACGCTCCTTAAAGGCCATGGCCAAGGAGATGAAAATTCCGGTACTGGCCCTCTCCCAGCTTAACCGCAGTTTGGAAAGCCGTAACGACAAACGTCCCCAGCTTTCAGATCTGCGGGAATCAGGGGCCATTGAACAGGACGCAGATGTTATTTGCTTCATCTATCGTGATGAAGTATATAATAAGGCGCCGGATAACCCCAACCGCGGTATGGCGGAAATCATCATCGGCAAGCAGCGAAACGGCCCCATTGGCACAGTAAAGCTGGCTTTTCTGGCCGATATTACCACCTTCGAGAACCTGGCTCGGCAGCAGAATGAGGCGGCTGCCTTTTCATAAGCTTCACCCGGAGTCTTCGCTTACCTCCCGCAAAAGATATAGGGGAATAACGAAAAAATGTACGAGGTTAATAAATAAATGGCTAACCACTATAATTTCGCGGCTATTGAGCGAAAATGGCAGGATAAATGGCAGACCGAACAATGCTACGCGGTCAAGGAGAATAACGGCCCGAAATATTATCTTCTGGAGATGTTCCCCTACCCCTCGGGCCGCATCCACATGGGCCATGTCCGTAATTATACCATCGGCGATGTCATTGCCCGTTACAAGAGAATGCGGGGCTTTAATGTCCTCCATCCCATGGGCTGGGACGCCTTCGGCCTGCCGGCGGAAAATGCCGCCATCAAGCACGACACCCATCCGGCCCGCTGGACCTACGATAATATAGACTATATGCGGGGCCAGCTGCGCCGCATGGGCTTCAGCTACGACTGGAACCGGGAGATTGCCACCTGCGGGGACGAATATTACCGCTGGGAGCAGAAGTTCTTTATTGAACTCTATAAAAAGGGGCTGATTTACCGCAAAAAAACTACGGTTAACTGGTGTGAACAATGCCAGACCGTCCTGGCCAACGAGCAGGTCATTGACGGCGAATGCTGGCGCTGTGACTCCCCGGTAATCCCCCGTGAAATGCATGGCTGGTTCTTTAAAATTACCGATTACGCCGAAGAATTGCTCGCCGATCTGGAAAAACTTGACGGCTGGCCCGACAAGGTAGTCACCATGCAGCGTCATTGGATTGGCAAGAGTACGGGAGCGGAAATCAATTTTCCCATCGAGGACAGCACTCAAAAGCTCACCATCTTCACCACCCGACCCGATACCATCTTCGGGGCTACCTTTATGTCCATCGCCCCAGAGCATCCCCTGGCCTTGGAGTTATCAAAGGGCGGCAGCCGGGAAGATGAGGTTAAAGAGTTCATTGAACGAACCAAGGCCGCCAAACAGCGGGCCTCCTACGGCGAAGAACTGGAAAAGGAAGGGGTGTTCACCGGCAGCTATTGCCTTAATCCCTTCACCGGCCGCCGGCTGCCTATCTATGCCGCCAACTTCGTTCTGATGGAATACGGCTCCGGAGCGGTCATGGCCGTCCCGGCCCACGATCAGCGGGATTATGAATTCGCGGCCAAATATGATATTCCCTGTTTAGAGGTTATTCACCCCCCAACCGGTGAGATACC
>DRPV01000229.1 GCA_011330685.1 Desulfobacterales bacterium | reverse complement strand
GACTGGGCGTGGCGGATGATAATCGCGTCAGGCTGCATGGCCTGCAGATTACGGGCTGTATCCACCAAGGTCTCGCCCTTGGTGGCGGAGCTGGTGGACATGGAAATATTAAAGGTATCAGCGCTCATTCTTTTAGCGGCGATCTCAAAGGATAATCTGGTTCTGGTGCTGGGTTCAAAAAACAGGTTAATTATGGTTTTACCCCGCAGGGTGGGCACTTTCTTGATGGAACGGCTGGAGATCTCTTTCAGAGAGACGGCGGTCTGGATAATATATTCAATATCGGCCGCCGAAAAATCATCGAGACTCAGGATATGTTTATGTTCAAAATGGTGCTGATCCATAACGCCTTAATGACCGTCAGTGCAGGATTTTGAAGATACGGCGCCAGCGTACCGAGAAGTCTTCCTTATCCCATGACCAGTATAGAATAAAGGCCTTACCCTTTACCGCCTTTAGTTTGACAAATTTCCAGAAACGGCTGTCATAGCTGTTGTCACGGTTGTCACCCATGACAAAGAGGGAATTTTTCGGCACGGTCACCGGGCCGAAATTATCTCTCGGTCTGATGTCGCCGGGAATAATTTTGGGATCAAGATGCACCGCCTCCTTAACCTTAAAGGGCTTGCCGTTAACAAAAACCTCCTTATTCACTACCTTTATCCGGTCACCGGCCACTCCGATGACCCGTTTGATAAAATCTTCATTGGGGTTTAAGGGGAATTTAAAGACGATGATGTCCCGGCGGTGCGGGGTGCTTATATGAATCCAGGTGGTACCGGTAAAGGGGTTTTTGATTCCATAAATAAATTTATTGACCAGAAGATGGTCACCGATAAGGAGAGTAGGCTCCATGGAACCGGAGGGGATCTTAAAGGCCTGGACAACAAATGTCCGGATAAACAGGGCCAGAATCAGAGCAATGATAATGGCCTCGGCGTATTCCCGCAGGGTGGACTTTTTGGGTGGATTAGCAGTTGACAAAATATTTTCCTTGGTTGAATGATATTAGATATTTTAACGACAGAATAAGTATCCCAAAACCTGTCAAAACTCAAGGATATTCGCCGAGACCACCGACAGGCTGGAAATTATCGCTCAAAAAACAACATGTTGTGTCTCTCTAAAAACATCCTATACAATATGTTGTTTTCACACCTCAACGCCCTGTCTTTAGAGTTTGAAAATAAAACTAAAATAATTGAAATTTATGGTTTTTATTTCAGGGCAAACGCTTGACAAACATTTTTTTTTATGCATTTAATTTAAGTAGTCACTTGTGTTTTTTATAACTTATTCAGATAATTAAGGCTACTTCGGGTCATTGTATAATGGGTAAATTCAAGCTGCCGGAAAATTTAAAAATTTCTCTGCCAGGCTTTGCCAGGCAGCATAAACTGGCCCTGGGTCTTGATATAGGTTCCTACTCTGTTAAGGTTTGTGAAATAACCTCCGGCACCAATGGTCGGCAGTTGATCAAGACCGGCAGCGCTAAATTACCCGATGGGGCCGTGGAAGACGGCGTTCTGCAGGATCCTGAGGCCGTGGCCGCCGTTATTGACGCCCTGTGTAAAAATCTCAAGATAAAGCAGAAAAAGGTGGCTATTTCCATGTCCGGCTATTCGGTTATCGTTAAAAAGATAAACCTGGCGGTCATGGAAGATAAGGAACTGGCCGAGCATATTCACTCCGAGGCCGAGCAGTATATCCCCTTTGATATCAACGATGTTTATCTTGATTATCAGGATTTAAAGACCAATACCGAGGATTCCGAATTTACCGATATCATGCTGGTGGCCGCCAAAAAGGATGTCATAAACGCCTATCTTGAAATGTTGGCCGGCATCGGCCTGCAGGCCGTGGTGGTGGATGTGGATGCCTTTGCTCTCGAAAATTCCTTTGAAGATCAGATAAGCGGCGGTCAGAACTTCATCCTTATTGATATCGGAGCCTCTAAGATCAGTATTAACATCATTGCCCGCGGGACATCCATCCTGGCCCGGGATGTGGTTATGGGCAGCCGTCAAATTACGCAACAGATTCAGGAAAAATTAAGCATAGAGACTGAGGAGGCGGAAAACCTCAAGATAGGCGGTCGGAAAACCGAGGAAGAAGAGAGAACGGCCATTGAGGAAATCATGGTCAATAACTGCAGTCAATGGATACTGGAAATTAAAAAGGCCATTGATTTTTATGCCTCTAATTATCCGGAGGACAAGATCAGCAGAATTATTCTGAGCGGCGGCGGTTCCAAGATCAAGGGCTTAGATAAACTCTTAAATAAAGAGCTTAACATGGAGACGGAAATTTTTAACCCCTTTGCCAAAACAGAGGTAAGCGCCAAAATAGACCAGGATTATCTGGCTCATATAGCGCCTGAAATGGCTATTGCCGCCGGTTTAGCTCTAAGGCCTGTGACCTTATGATAAATATAAATTTACTGCCCATCCGGCAGATAAAACAAAGAATCAGGGCGCGTAATGAATTACTTGCCCTGCTGAGCGCTCTGGCATTAATTCTAATTATAATGGGCCTGACCGCCTACGGCCAGAGCCATGAAATTACTAAAATTAACCAGAGAACCGCCGTTCTGCAGGCCGAAAAAAATAAATACCGTGTCGTTGTCGGCCAGATAAACCGGATAAAAAAAGAGCAGAAGCGGCTTAATTATAAACTTAAAACCATTGAAACCCTGAATAACAACGCCCATCTGCCGGTAAGAATCATGGACGCAATTGCCAGATTAACCCCGTCTAACCGGATGTGGCTTAACTCCATGCAGCTCAACTCCAATACCCTTGCCCTCCAGGGAACGGCCTTGGATAACGCCACCATCGCGCAATATATGGAACGGCTTAAAGCCTCACCGTTCTTTCATAAACCACAACTGCAGAATTCATCGCTGATTAGATTGGCAAATAAAAAATTAAAAAAATTCTCCCTGTTAATAACCTTAAATAAACCTTGATAAATTAGGGTGTCAGTAACTTGATATGGATCGTAAACAGCTCCAGGCAAATCTCGATAATTTTATAGATACCAAGGTCGCCACCTTGGATAACAACCGTAAGCTGCTTATTGCCGCCGCGGTTCTTCTCCTGCCGGTCGTGGCCTTCTATTTTCTCTATTACTCTCCCAAGGCTGATGATATAGGCCGCTTAGAGAGTAGTCTTAGACAGTTGCAGAACGAGCTGACCGTTATCAAGGCCAAGGCCTCCCATCTTGATGAGCAGAAGGCCCTGCAGAAGGCTATTGAAATTAAATTCAAGGAGGCCTCCAGGGTAATCCCCGACACCAAGGAGATTCCCTCACTGCTCACCAATATATCAAGCCTGGGTACCGGTGCCGGTCTGGATATTCTATCCTTTAAACCGGGTGGAGAAAGCCCCCACGATTTTTATGCTGAAATTCCGGTTTCCATCTCCGTTACCGGAACCTATCACAATATCGGCCATTTTCTGGACACTGTGAGTAAATTACCGAGAATCGTCAATGTGAACGAGATCAAGCTCAGTTCGCCGACAATGCAGGGCGGCGAAATGGTCTTAAAATCATCCATAAATCTTGTAACCTATAAATTCATTGAACCAAAACCCAAGGACAAGAAAAAACGTGGCCATTAAAAATAAAATTACAGCCGGCAGGTTGTTGATTTCAGCGGCCCTCTTTTGCCTTGTTTTTCTGCCGCAATGGGCGGGAGCCGTAAATAAAACAAAGAAGGCCGCCAAGGAAGCAGTCGTGGAAAGCCCCTTGCAGAAACTGCTGGATCAACCATTTACCTATCAGCAGGAGAACCGCCCTGACCCATTTATGCCCTTTATCGCCGCCAGCACCATGAAGGCCGCTGCTGACCAGAAGAAGGCCAAACCCTTGACCGGTATGCAGCTTTTTGAGCCGGGGCAGTTAAATCTGGTGGGGATTTTATTTAACGGTTCTAAGGCCCTGGCCATGGTGCAGGATTCCACCGGAAAGGGGTATATAATCAAAAGGAATACTAAAATCGGCCGCCATGGAATCGTAACCGCCATCATGCCCAACGAAGTGGTGATTAAGGAATGGTTCCTGAAATCCAGCGGCAAGAAAATTTACAGAGATAATATAATGGTATTGAGAAAAGAGGGGGCAACTAAGTGAAAACCCTGATAAAGCAAGGTATCAGTCTGACCATGATAATTTTACTGGGCTGGACTCTATCCTGGGCCGGTGACGCACCCGGCGGCAGCACCTATAAGATATCAGACCTGAGCTTAAAAAAGACGGATCAAAATTTTACGGTAACCATTAAGGGTACCGGCACACCAACCTTTACCACCTATCAACTTTTTGATCCCCTGCGTGTTGTGCTCGATATAGCCAATGCCTCTTTAAGTGCCGGCCTTAAACTGCCTTTGCAGGTTAATGAATCGCCCGTTAAACAGATAACCGGGAAATTGTTAAGTGCCAAAAAACCGGTAATCGCCAAACTGGAAATCCTCCTTGATCAGGATTGGCCCTATAAGATTGAACGGCAGGGTGACAATATAAGCGTTATCCTGCAGGCCGTTACCGCCCCGGCCGCCAAGAAGCCTGTATCCGTCGCGGCATCGTCACCGGCGTCGCGCAAGAGCCCGGCCGCCGCCAAGGCACCCGTCACCGCGCCGGAGAATGTTCTGCGTGGTATTAAGGTGGAAAGGGATGGTAAAGCCGTCAAGGTTCTCCTGCTGACGGATCAGCATATAAAGAGCTTTAAAAAGGTAAAATTACTCAGGGATAAGCGGCGGCCGGATAGATTTTATCTCGACCTCTCCGCCATCAAGAGCCACGGTCTGGCAGCGATCAAAAATGTTAACATCGGCTCTCTGGCCCGGATCAGAACCGCTCCGAGAGGTAACGGGCTGCGCATAGTCTTTGACTCCGCCCTTGACCGTATGTTTCTCTACAAGGTCAGCAGGACGGATAAGGGGCTGCTGGTTACAATTACGCCTCCCCCCGAGCCGGCTGAAAAAACCGCCTCTTCCCCGCTCGCCCCGGTTAAAGAAATCAAGCACACGGCTGCCGCCTCCACGGATACCATCGGCCGCCTGTTAACTAATCTGACCGCCGGGAAGATCAAGAAGAAACCCGCTCCTCCCGAGCCTCACTCTGCCGCTCCGGCCGATCACGTCAAGGCCCAGCTGAAAAATGTCGGGATCAGTGGTGATGCCTTTGCCGATGCCGGTTACGACAAGCAGAAAATCTCCGTTGATTTCTACAAGATTGACCTCCACAATGTTTTTCGTCTCATTGGTGAGGTGAGCGGCTATAATATCGTGGTCGATGATTCGGTGAAGGGTTCCCTCACCTTGTCATTGAATAATGTCCCCTGGGATTTTGTCCTTGACGTTATTATGAATCTCAAGGATCTCCAGAAGGAAGAGCGTTACCACACCATTGTCATTTCACCCAAGTCTAAAAACTTTGTCTGGCCGGTGAGTAAACGTAAAACAGCACTGCAGATGGAGGCTCCCTCCAATAAACTCCAGGTTAAGATCGACAAACAGCTCTCCCAACCGCCGGAAGCCATGGCGGCGGATACCTTTATTCGGCGCGGTGATCGACTTTTGGCCGCCAACCATAATAAAGAGGCCCTGCGGCAATATGAGGCCGCCTTCGACAAATGGCCTCATAACGAGGAACTGGCTCGCCGCATCTCTCATCTCTGTCTGACTAAGCTGGGATACAATCAAAAGGCGGTGGATTACGCCCGCCAGGCCCTGAAACTTAACCCTGTGGATCAAGAGGCCGCCCTCCAGGCCGCCATCGGTCTGGCCAACATGAAAAAGCCCGAAGCCCGGCAGTATTTTGAGCAGGCGGCAAGCGGCAGACGGCCGTCCAGAACAGCGTTGGTAAGCTATGCCTCTTATCTAGAAAATGAAAATGATCTGCCTAAGGCCCAGCGTGTTTTAGCCCGTTATGAAAATTTATACGGTTCTGATCTCAACATAATGGTTGCCCAAGCCAGAATCTATGATAAGGAAAAACGCCCGCAAAAGGCGGTACAGGTATATAAGTCAATTCTCTATTCCGGTTACGCGCTTAACCCGGATATGATTCGCTATATCAAAGGCCGTCTGGCCATGAACGCCAAAAGATAACAACATCTGGAGCTATTACCATGTGCTATTACCCCCTCAGGGACAATAAAAAACTCGCTTTTCTAAGCATTTTAAGTCTTGCAGTCCTCTTTTTTATGACTGCCTGTGTCGCCACCCCGCCGCCGGAGAAGGTGGCGGCGAAATTTATGGCGGAGCAGACCAGGGGGGCCGTTAAGACCAATGCCGTGACGAAGAAGTCCGCCGCTGTTTATCAATTACCGGCCCGTTATCAGAAACCGACCTATGTCCTTGATACCACTAATACAATACCAACCAAGGCTCACCGGATAGTGATTCCGGTGGGGGCCAGAATAACCCCCGCCGGCCCCAAACCGCTCCGTCTTGTCATGCAGGAACTGGCCAAACTTAAATCCATGAATGTGAGCTGGGCCAGCGATGTTGATAAGGGGGCTCTGGTCAATGTGACCATTATGCCCGAAGAGGATTTTTTTGAGGCCATCAACAACCTCCTGCGCCAACTGGATTACTTTTCAGTAATTCAGGGCAACACTATTATAATTAAGCATAAGGCAACCAAGAGGTTTCATATTGCCATGCCCTTTATGGGTACCACCTATTCCACCGGCATAGGCGGCGATGTCCTGGGCAGTACCGAAGGCTCTAATATGAGCGGTACCCTGAATATGGCCAGTAAGGAAAACAAGTTTGATATCTGGAAAAATATCCGCACTAATCTTGATAAAATATTAGAGATATGGTCGGCGCCGCCGCCAACTACGTCGGTATCGACAGCATCTTTGGCAACTCTGGCCGCCGGCAGTCCAGGTACAGGCAGTGCGGCCGCCCGGCCTGTCATCCAGCTTACTCCGGCGGCCAATACCCCCGCCCCCGCTCCCGATGCCGGTAAGGGCTATTACACCATCGATCAACCCATCGGCCTGATTACGGTTACCGCTCCCCCATCGCTTTTAAAAAAGGTTTCAAGCTATCTTGATAATCTGCGCCATGAATTATATCGCCAGATCTCCATTGAGGCCAAGATTGT
>DRPV01000228.1 GCA_011330685.1 Desulfobacterales bacterium | reverse complement strand
GGAGTAAGTCTGATTAATAATCACAAAATTTATTCGTCTTCTTGATTTTTCAACACTAATCAGGCGCAGCCGCACCGGCGTACCTATCTGGTATATTTTGTGAAGGCGGCGGCCGATAAGACGGTGATTTTTTTCGTCTATTTCATAATAATCGTCATCTAAATCCTTAATTGCCACCCCGCCGCTGATAAACGATTCACCCAACTCCACAAAGAGGCCAAAGGAACTGACCCCGGATATAAGGCCGTCAAATTCCTCGCCAACCTTATCCTCCATATAACGAACCTTGAGCCGGTCGACCATCTCCCGTTCGGCATTCACGGCCACCCTTTCCCGTTTGGACAGAAAATCAGCCGCCTCTTCCTGGGAGTTATTTTTATGCTCATGGTTAAGCCAGGCGCTTAAAGCCCGATGAACCATGAGATCGGGATAACGGCGGATGGGGGAGGTAAAATGGGTGTAATGGCTGGCTGCCAGACCAAAATGACCGGTATTGTTTATGGAATAACGGGCCTGTTTCATGGTGCGCAGGAGAAGATTATTGATGATGTACTCTTTGGGGCTGCCCTTGACCATCTTCAAGACCTCGCCGAACCAGGCTGGGGTACCGGCGTCATCGGGCAGATTAAGGCCCATGCCTTTGGCAAATTGTGAAAATTCCCCCACCTTCAGCGGATCAGGGGTCTCATGAATTCTATATATGCCATCTTTCAGCTTGTTATCACTCAAGGTTCTTGCCACTGCCTCGTTGGCGGCCAGCATGAACTCCTCAATTATCTGATGGGCGAAATTACGTTCCGTTCTTCTTATCCCCTTGACCTCATCGTTATCATCAATCTCGATAAAGGCCTCTGGTAACTCAAAGCCGATACTGCCTCTTTTCTGACGTTTTTTGAGAAGTACTCTGGCCAGCTTTTCCATTTGGCTGAGCATGGGCAGAATGGCGGCGTATTGCCGGGCCAGTTCATCATCCTCTTTATTGATTAAGGCGGCCACCTTGTTATAGGTCATTCTCTGCTGACTCTCAATAATGGATTTGGCAAATTTTTTCTTCTTTAATTTTCCCTGCCGGTCAAAATCAAGCACGGCCGTAAAGGCGTAGCGCGGTTGATGGGGTACCAGACTGCAGAGGTCATTTGATAATTCCTCCGGCAGCATAGGCACCACCCTGGTGGGAAAATAAACACTGGTACCGCGTTTATAAGCCTCATTATCAAGGGCGGAGCCCAAGGGTACATAGTGACTGACATCAGCGATGGAGACGTGCAGCTGCCAGCCGATATCCGTTTCCTGGACAGCAACGGCATCGTCAAAATCACGGGCTGTTTCACCGTCAATGGTGATATGGTTAATCTGCCGCAGGTCAAGTCGATCCGGGCCGGGGGTTATACTGTGGTCGATGGCTGCCACCTGCTCCCGCACTTCATGATCAAAAATAAATGGCAGGTCAAATTTGCGGATAACCATCTCGGTCTGTACCTTGATACTGTCCGGATCACCCAGAACCTCGATAATTTTACCCCTGGGGAAACCAGCCTCTTCCTCCTCCGGCAGATGATCGAGTTTAACCACCACTGCCTCGCCGTTTTCGGCACCCATAGTGTCCTGGGGGCCAACCTGTACCGTAAAGGCGAAGCGGTTGTCCTCGGGATGTACCAGGCCGAGAGGTTTGGCGGCGGTATATATCCCCACCATCTGATTTATACCCCGTTCCAGGACTCGTAAAACCCGGCCCTCTGGCCGGCGGCCGCCCTTAATTATTACCTTCAATAATACCCGGTCGCCGTGACGGGCCGATTTCAGGCTTCTGGCCCCCACAAATAGGTCTTCCCTGGGCTTTTGGCCGGGTTCAACCTCAATGGCGGCAAAGGCAAAGCCCCTGGGGTTGACGGTTAAACTGCCGATGAGAAAGTTTTCCGGCTGGCGCAGGGTATAGTTTTTACCATCATTATAGAGAATTTTATGATCACATAATTCCTCCAGGATAAGATGGATTATCTTGCGGTCTCCCCGCCCCAGGTTGAGATCATCAATAATATCACTTTGGGTGGCCGTACCGCCATTCATAACAATGGAGGCCAGAAGATCATCGTCACTTATGGAGCGTTTCCCTTTTTTAAAGAATATTCGTTCCCTGGAGCTGTGGACGGAGTTGGAGACTGCCTGATTCCGGCGGCGTTCACGAGAACTCTTATGTTTATGTCTTTTTTTATTAGTCATTTTTATTTCTTTATTTTTTTTCACAAGTGTCCGGTAGTTTTTCAGACACCATCGTTTAACGTGTTAATATTATGATGTTTTTTAAATAAATATTTTGTTATCGATTTCAATCTCTGTTTTGGGTCATAATTCCGAAATTTTTCGGAAGGAGACGACCCAT
>DRPV01000227.1 GCA_011330685.1 Desulfobacterales bacterium | reverse complement strand
GTTCGTGGTGCACTTCTTCAACAACCACTTCCGGCCCAGCAAGTTCCCTCTGGACCGGGTGATGTTCACCGGCCGCTGGGATCTGGAGGAGTTCAAGGAAGAGCGCCCCGAACATTACAAGCGCCTCAAGGAAAGCGGCGAACTGGAGAAATACCTGGAAGCACCGCCCTCAAAGGAATTTGAAACCGTCTCCTATGCCCTGGGCTTCACCCTGCTGGGCTTCGGGCTGTTCCTGCTGGTGCTGGTAATCATCGGCTTCTTCCACCGGGGGCTGGTCTGAAATCACCCCCTTCTCTCCCTTCGGGGAAGAGGGTTGGGGAGAGGACTGAATAGCGCAACCCAAAGTCCGCACCACCTAATCCCTCTTCCCTCAGGGGAGAGGGCCGGGGTGAGGGGCAACCCCTCCCCAATTCAGAAATAAGGAATCAGCCGGCCCCGATTAGAAGCAACCCAAAGCCCGCACCATCTACTCCCTCTCCCCCGAGGGGAGAGGGCCGGGGTGAGGGGCAAAACCCACCCAACCCCGAAAGAAAGCAACAATTCAGACAGCGCCCCAGTACGGCGTCTCTATACCTTCCCCCAGATCAGCGCGTATCAACCTGCGGCGCACCTCCAGCAATTTCTCGATCAGAGCGGGTTCAGCCTTCTCATAGGCCTCAGCATCCGGCACCCGCTTGACCACCACCCCCAGTAATTCCGTGATGGCATTGCCGATGGAGTTCTGGCTGATGGTGACGATGAGCTTGCCCTCGTCATTGCGGTAAATGAGCTGCTTGAAGGCAGGCTGCCAGCGAATGGCGTTGGCATACTTGGCATCGGTGATGCAGCGATCGCGCACCTTCTTGGCCGTTGCCAGGAACTCGTTGTTGAACAGCAGTTTCTTCTCGATACGGTCCGGGAAATAGGCGTCCTTGGGCAGGGGCGCATTGCGCGTGGAAACCTGGGTGAAGAAGGTGCGGTAGAAATCGATGAAACCCTTGAGGATCTCATCGTATTCCCGCCAGAAGCACACATCCTTGAGGCGCTCCACTCCCCCCTGAATCTCCCAACTGGGCAGACCCTGGGGATAACCCGTCAGATCGATACGCGAGCTGCGTTCCTCCGCCAGTTTGAGGATATTCAGGTCCAGGCCCTCGAAGAAATCCCGGTACACCTCCCGCATGTGTTTCTGGAACAGGCTGTGCTGTCCTCCGTCCGTGAGATTGGGGTTGTTGGTGTCCGCCAGCTCAGCTTCGCGCAGCTGGTTCATGTCGAAGGCCATGAAGTGGTTGTGCAGCATGCGGATGCTGGGTACACCGGGGGCGGTGAGGGGCCAGGTGGCGTCCAGGCTGGCTTCCCCGGCCAGGATCAGGGTCTGTTCCGGGTCGGGAAAAGTTTCCACCATGTAGTCGATGATGATCTGGTTCATGCGGTTCCAGACATGCTTCACATCCCGCGGCACCTGGGTGCGGCGCACCGGGCGTCCCAGGGGATTGAGAATGCACTTGGAGGTGTTGTAGATGATGGAAGTGTCGAACAGGTTGGTGTGCCCCAGAGCCTTGCGGTAGAGCAGCAGGTTCTCCGGGTTGCGCAGCAGGCCGTTGTTGTTCTCCAGGTCGTTGAGATTTTCCGTGCTGTTGAAGAACTCGTTGGGCGCCATGCCCTCGGGCACGTCCAGGGGAATGGGGCGGAAAGGGGTGGTGATTTCTCTGGGGCCGATCTGCATGCGACTGTCCTGCTGACGACAAAGACCTGATTGTAGCCAGTGGCGGGCCAAGGGGATAATGGGTGCTTTGTATTTCCTTATAGGTGAAATCAATCACCAGGCAATGAGACTCGGGTGTCGTTGAGGATCGACCTCCTGGGCATAAAGCGTGGTTCTGTGCTTGTTCCGGGCGAAGCGGGTGATAGCGGGTTTCCTGACCGTATGTACATATCCCTGCTGCTAGTGTAGTATTTTTACATCAGTCCTCAAGCAGGGAAAGAACAGCGAAGACAGATGGTTAGGGACGATTCCAGCCGTAACATCGACATTCATCATTCATCATTCATCACTCATCGTGAGGCTTAGTGGGTGGGTTTTTGATCGGGTATTCCGCCGCAGTTCGTTCAGGCCTGCAGGGTTTTTCCACAGTGTTATTGATCACCTAATGCCAACGAGAGTGAATAAAATCAACGGGTTATGGGTGTAGCGGAATATTATGTGGCGGATTCGTCGTGTTGCAACATGACGGATTTGCCGTCGAATTGTAGTTAGGGCCAAATAAGCACGGAGCAATGGTGAGGAAAAATTACGTTTTAATCGATTTTGAGAACGTACATCCGAAGAATCTTGGCATCCTTGAAGGCCATGATTTCCAGGTTATTGTATTTGTGGGAGCAAAACAAACAAAAATCACACTAGAATTAGCAGTTGCTATGCAATCGCTGGGTGAAAATGCAAAATACATACAAATTGAAGGAAATGGACCAAATGCACTGGATTTTCACATTGCGTATTATATTGGCAAAATATCAGCAACGGACAATAATTGCTATTTCCATATAATCTCAAAAGACACTGGTTTTGATCCACTAATCAGGCATCTAAAAACAAAGAAAATATATGTACAAAGAGAGAAGGATGTTTCTGAAATACCTCTTTTAAAAATATCGAACGCCAAATCACTACCGGAAAGGGTTAGTTCAATTATAGAGTTTCTTAAATCACGAGGCAATGCAAAGCCTAGAACTGTAAAGACGTTGTCGAATTCAATAAATTCTCTTTTTATGAGAAAGCTTGGAGATGAAGAGCTGGCAGAAATATTAGAAGAGTTGATTAAACAAAATGTTGTTATCGTTAATGGAACAAAAGTTAGTTACGAATTGCCAAAAAAGCCCTAACAAGGCCATAAACGCGGACGTCAAAAATCTGCGCCGCTCGTTCCTCGCTATGCAGATTTTTGCCACCGGTTATGGCAGGCGTTGAGACTGTCGAATAACGCCAAAAACCGTTAAAATAACGGCGTTTTCAAAGTAAACCTCCGGCCATCAACAGTTAGCCGAATTGGGAGGGTAGGATGCCCCGTTACAAACCCGTCAATCTCGCCCAGGATGCTTTTGTTCCCGTCTGTTTTGAGAAGCAGATTCTCCCCGGTACCTTCGAGTACGCCCTGCATCACCTGATGGAACATAAGGTCGATCTTTCCGCCTTCGACGCGTATTACGACAACGACAACCGGGGCGCCCGGGCCTACGATCCCAAGGTGTTGCTCAAGATCGTCCTGTTTGCTTATTCCCGCGGTATCATCGGCAGCCGCCGCATCGAGCGGGCCTGCCGGGAGAACATCCAGTTCATGGCCCTGTCCGGGCAAGCCATGCCTGATCACGCCACCATCGCCGCCTTTATCAGCCGTTCTCCTGAAGCGATCCAAACCGTCTTCCAGGAAGTCCTGCTGGTGTGCGAACAGTCCGGCCTGGTCGGCCGCGAGATGTTCGCCATCGATGGTGTCAAGCTGCCCTCCAATGCCTCAAAGGAATGGAGCGGCACCCATGACGAACTGGCCGCCAAAGCCAGGAAGCTCGACCGGGCTATCCGGCGCATGCTCAAGGCCCATCGGGCCGAAGATGAAAAAGGCGAAGATCCCGACCTTGGCCACTACACCCGGCAACAGATCGAAAAGCTCGAACGCCAAAGCCGCAAGATCAAAGCCTTTCTCAAGCACAACGCCCCCAAGCTCGGCCCCAAAGGCAAAGAACGCAAGAGCAATGTTACAGACCAGGAAAGCGCCAAGCTCGCTACGGGTAAAGGGGTGATCCAAGGCTACACCGCCGTAGCCGTCACCGACGCCAAACACCAGATCATCGTCGAAGCCCAGGCCCACGGCGTTCCCCAGGAACAGGAACTGCTGCAACCCATTCTCGAAGACCTCCAGGCCCAATATCAGGCGTTGGGCCTGTCACCGAATATACACGGACAAACGCGCTTGACCGCCGATGCAGGCTTCCATTCCACCGCCAATCTGCAATGGCTGGAAGATGAATATTGCGATGCTTATATCGCCGACAACCGGTTCAGAAAGCGCGATCCGCGCTTTGCCGAAGCCGAGAAATACAAACCGCCCAAGCCACTGCCGAAACGATTCCGGCCCCGGGACTTCCGCTACGACCCCGATCAACTCACCTGCACCTGTCCTGCAGGAAAAGCGCTGTACCGAAACGGCGCCAATGTCCGTATCAACGGCCGCACGGGCATCAAGTTCACCGCACCCAAGTCCGCCTGTGAGCCCTGCCATCTCAGAGCAAAATGCCTTCAGGACGAACACCAGAAAAGCCCCCGGCAAGTGGTGTTCTTCCACCCCAAAGAAGAACAACAGCCGCAAAGCCTCATCGACAAGATGAAGCAAAAGATCGACAGCCTGCGCGGCCGCATGATCTACAGTCGACGGCTGGGTACCGTGGAACCCCCGTTCGGTAATTTACGCTACCATAAAGGCCTGAACCGGTTCACCCTCAGAGGCAGAAAGAAAGTGGACGGGCAATGGAAACTGTATGCCTTGGTGCACAACATTGAAAAGCTGGCGCATTATGGAGCGATAGGGTGATGGAAGACCAAGGGCCAGAGCCCTTCAGTGATGCGGTAGAAAGCGATCAGAAGGCTTGTGACAGCATACAAACGACAGAATGCCTGTCCAGTTGGCATTCAGATCCAACATTTGAAAATGGCGCATAAAATACAGGAAAACAGAAATTAGAACGTGATGACTGGCGAAAATGAATTATTCGACAGCCTCGTTATGTGAAAAACGAACACATATGAAAGAACAAGAAATAATAATTGAGCTGACCGAATGTGTAAGAAATGCAGAAAAATCATTTGCCATAGGCATCAGACGTTGTCTTGAAGAAAAGGGGGTTGCAGTAGAAAAAGCAATAATCGCAGATTTATTTCCAGATGATTATTGTTTTGATTTTGGGTTGGTTGTTACGGAGGGTGATGACGTTTATCAGTTTGGGTATGCATATCCTCCTAATAAGGAACAAATTGGTAAATTTACGGAATGGAATAAACTCACAGGTAACTGGAGAAATACACCGTATGCAGAGCAAATCAAGACCGCATTTTCGCTCAAATATAGAGGCACATAACAATGCTGTAATAGAGTGTAATAGAGGACACCCACCAATTGGCAGCACCTTTGCTCCCCCAATTATTGCGCTGAGCTATAGGAAAACAGCCATATTCCCACGGTTTCTGCACCACCATGGCAGGGTGCACTGTTCCGACGTTGATTTCACAGACACACGCTCAGCAGTAGTCCTACCGGTATCGGTAAAAGGAATGAAAGTCAGAATGGAAATTGAGGAGGGTGCCCCTGGCGGGGGGGGATTATCCTGGAGAGAAATATCGCCGGCAGTTGCCTATGCCCTGAACCCAACGCTGTGCCCGGGTTTCAACCACCACTTCCATCCGATCAGGGCGTCCCACCAGGGAATGAAACAATCTCTCAAAGGATCGGGTTAGTTCCTGCCAAGAACGACCTTCCAGGCCAAGGCGTTGCAGGATGGGCAACTGGGCAGCATCAATATATCCTGCTTTATCTTCCCGAATCGCCCGGCCTGTCCAATCCATAAGCTCAAGATAATCCTCTAGGGAAAACGACAAGCCTTTGGGCGAATCCTGACGGTGGTTGCCCACAAAGGGCAGCAGTTCAACGGGTTGAGTCTGCTTATGCAAGGCCGCAAGAACGCGCTTGCGAACGGAAGTATATTTCGAGCTTTCCGGTGTGGTTGCCAGCTTTGCCCGCACCGGATTCAAGTCCACATAAGCCATGCAAGCCAATAGCGCCGCTTCATCCAACAAAGCCTGGGATTTGAAACGCCCCTCCCAGAACCGTCCGGTGCAGCCGTCTTCCGCATTGGCCTGGCGAGCAATGGTCTCGTTCAGGCAGCGCATAAACCAACTGATGGACGTCAGTCGCTCCCGCCAGACTTCTGCCTGCTGCGCCAGCTCGGCCCGCTGGGC
>DRPV01000226.1 GCA_011330685.1 Desulfobacterales bacterium | reverse complement strand
GATACCGGCAATATTGAGGTTGTAGAGCTTGACGCATACCCGGAGGCTGAGGTTGATGAGGCTATTAAATGCTGTCCGGCTGATTGTATCTCATGGATAGAGCAGTAATTGCAAAAATAAAAGGTAAGCGTAAACTCCGAGCTGGAGCATTACTGAATAGTTGCATAATTTGTTTTGATTGACAAATTACCTCGGATAAAGTAACTGATTCCACAGAGTTAATCTCTTAGAGTTGTTGATTATTTACCCCCTCTGCAGATGTATCTGCTTTCAAGGCCTGGCTGAGATACTTTGCCGAAAAAATCACTGTGATAATCTATACCTTACCCAGCTTAAATAAAATTCTCAGATTGTAGCGGTAAAATCTATTTAAATGGTTAGCATCTGATGAAAAATAAATCCTTATTATTTATCATTATTGCCGCCCTGCTGTTTTTGCGGCCTCTTGCCGCCAATGCCGCCAATGCCGTGAGAGTCGGGGATTCGAAGTGGGTCGCTCTCGGCGGCTATGGCTTTACCCATACCAATATGGGGCGCACCAAGGTCTGGGTTGATACCGCTTTTCTGGCCCTGGGTTATGAGAGAGTGGCATCTGAGGAGTTTGGCCCCTCGCTGTTGAAGGGCTATTATTCTGTCCGGGTCGAAGTGCCGGTTCACTATATTATCGCGCCGCATAACGGCTTGATGACGGGAGTAAATTTTATTGCTCTCTGGACGTTAACGGATGTTTCCAAGGAATATAAGCCCTATTTTCTGGCCGGTGGCGGCCCGGTTTATATCGGCCCCAAGATTTATGGTATGTCCAGACATTTGAATGGCACTTATCTCTTGGGCATGGGGGTCGATCTTGACGTCGGCTTAGCTAAAAAACTTAAACTGGAGTATCGCTTTAATCATATTTCAAACGGGGGGCAGGAAGAGCCCAATGTGCCGTTGAATTCGAGCCGTCTTTTAATCGGATTTTCTTTTTAGTTACACAAAATATATAATTTATGCAAAGAACAGAAATACAAAAGCAGATACTCGCAATCCTTGAAGATTTATTTGAATTTGAGAATCCCGGTTTAAATGATAATTTACGGGACGACCATGGCTTTGACAGTATTGATGCCATTGAATTATTGGGTGAAATCGAAAAAATTCTTGGTTTTTCTCTTACCAGGGCGGAGAAAGAGAAGGCCATGACCATTCGCACCATCAACGATATTTTAGATTATATTGAAGTTGTCGCCTCTGAGCATAACCAATAAAGTCAATGAACGCTTACACCCCGGGAGACGGCTGTCTTCCACTGTGGTTTATCCATTGTTTACCAATAACCATCTCTGCTCAGGCAGGTGGGATCAAATATGAAAGTCAGGGGCGGGGCAGCACCTCCCGCTGATAACTTCTATCTCAAATCAGGCGCTTTTTAATGGAACGAAGAGTTGTTATCACGGAGTGCTCGGCAATTACCCCCATTGGTTATGCCAAGGACGATATAATCAAGAGCCTGCAAGAGGGGATATCCGGCGTAAAACCGTTGCGTGATGATGGTTTATTGACCGATTATATCCACTCGCGGGTTTTTGGTACGGTTGATTATCCCATCGCCTATGACTTTAAGCGCCTCTACCGCAAAACCATGGGGCCGGTGGCGTTTTACGCCTGCCAGGTGGCCAGGGATATTCTGGAAAGAGCGGGGTTGAGCCAGGAATTCATTTCCTCCGGGCGACTGGGGGTGGCCTTCAGCTCCACCCATGGCAGTCCGAGCATTCAGCGCCATATCTACAAAACATTTTTCAGTAATCTGAAATCCGAGTTTTCATCCATCGGCGCGGTGGATTATTTGAAATCCATGGTACACACCACGGCGGTAAATATTACCCGGATGTTTGGTATTACCGGCCGGGTCATTGCCTCTTCAACCGCCTGCACAACGAGCAGTCAGTCCATTGGCTTTGGCTATGAAATGGTGAAGTACGGCATGCAGGACGCCATGATTTGCGGCGGTGCCGATGAATATGACACCACCGCCGTGGCGGTCTTCGATAATCTGCTGGCCTGCTCGGTGGCCTATAACGATAAACCGCAATGCACTCCCCGGCCCTTTGACCGTCAGCGGGACGGTCTGGTGGTTGGTGAGGGCGCCGGGGCGGTCTTGCTGGAGGAATATGAATCCGCCAAAAAACGGGGCGCCAATATCCTGGCTGAAGTTATTGGCTTTGCCTGTAATAATAACGGCGGCGATTTGATTCTCCCCAATATTGACGGGATTACCACCACCCTGGAGCTGGCTCTTGTCGAGGCGGGGATTGAGGCATCTGAAGTCGATTTCGTCAGCGCCCACGCCACGGCCACCAAGATGGGGGATGTGATTGAGTCCCAGGCCATTGCCGCCGTTTACGGCGATTCTCCTCTAATTACAGGCCTGAAGAGTTATATGGGGCATACCATGGGCGCCTGCGGTGCCATAGAGCTTATTCTCACCATCTATATGATGGAAAAAGGTTTTATCGCCCCCACCCTAAACTTAGATAATGTCGATGAGCGATGCGCCATGATTAATCACACCAGAGAGCTCACCGCGGCGGATACCAGGATCGCGGCTATCCAGAACTTTGCCTTTGGCGGGGTAAACACCTGTCTCCTGATAAAAAACGGCCAGGGCGGCGCTTAACTGACGGCGCGGTTAATAACCCCGATGTTTTTTGACTTTATCGTAACGTCTGCCCTCTGGCTTTATTTCATCGGCGGATTTTTTCTGTTTTTCCTGCTGTTTTACCTGTTAGCCTATCTGTTTTCAAAGAATCGGGAACTATCCTTTCAGTATCTCAACCATTTATTCTACAAGAGCTTTCTGCGCCTGACCAGGTGGCTTGCCCCCCGGCACCGCTGGCAGATCGACGGGGATATCGCCAAAATCAGGTCTTCGGTAATTGTCTGTAACCATGTGTCATATCTTGACCCGCTGATTATTATCTCCCTCTTCCCGCGCCACAAAACCATTGTTAAAACCAGGTTCTTCCATATGCCGGTGTTCGGCTGGCTGATGAAAACTGCCGGCTATCTGCCTTCGTCAACGGATGATAAATTTACCTTTTTAATGATTAAGCAGGTTGAGCGGATGAAGGAATATCTGCTCAAGGGGGGTAATCTTATTGTTTTCCCCGAAGGCACGAGAAGGAGCGGGAAGACAGGTGCTTTTAATAATGGTGCCTTCAAGATTGCCAGGCTCTGCCAGGCCCCGATAAAGGTTCTGCGCATCACCGATAGTGACAAATTGTTTACACCGGGCAAATTTTTATTTAATACAAGGGTGAGAAATAAAATTACAGTGGAACTCATTGCCGGTATTGAACCGGATTACCTGAACACCCAGCCCTCGGTGTCGGAACTGCGGAATTCAGTGCAGAAGGCCTTTGCGGCCGGACGATAACCAGATTTTTGGGGATTATAAAGGATTTAACGATAAAGGATTATGAAGACATTTAACCTTGAATTTACGGAAGATGAAATAAAAAAAGCGGTGGCCGACAACAGGCTTTTATCCATGGAGATTGAGTTCAGCCGCCGCTGTAATTTCCGCTGTTCATACTGTTATGTCCCCACCAAGGAAGAGCTGGCGGACGAACTGTCCAAGGCGGAGTTAAAGGACGCCATTCGCCAGGCCAAGGACCTGGGGGCCGGTAAGATTATTATTTTAGGCGGCGAGCCAAGTATCTATCCCCACCTGCGGGAGATGATAAGTTTTATCCGGGAAGAGGGCTTAGAGGCGGAGATGTTCACCAACGGCAGCGGCGTAACCCCTGAACTGGCGGAATTTCTGGTCCGTAACCGGGTTAGGGTCGTCTTAAAACAAAACTCTCAGGACGAGGGTATTCAGGATCGTCTCGCCGGCAAGAGCGGGGCCTTTCAAATAATTAAAGAGGCCTTAAAAAACCTGCGCCAGGCCGGTTATCCCTCTGCTGATAATTTTCTGGCTGTCAGTACCATTATCTGCCAACAGAATATAGCGGAGCTGCCGGAGATGTGGCAATGGCTGCGG
>DRPV01000225.1 GCA_011330685.1 Desulfobacterales bacterium | reverse complement strand
TGTGGTCGGAATGGCTGGCGGTACCCCAAATAGCCGTTTACACCCTGACTTCCCTTCAATACCTGCAGGAGGTGCTGAGCAACTTAGAGGTCAACCCGGATGCCATGCGCCAAAACCTCCTGAGCCACAAAGAAATGATTCTCTCGGAGTGGCTTTTGTTCCGTTTGAGCGCGGTCATGGGCAAAAAGCAGGCCCATGAGGCCCTGAATCCGCTAATTAAACGAGCGCAGGCGGAAAAGCAGTCATTAAAGGATTTACTGAGCGCCACCCCTGAAATCAAGGCTGTTCTAAGCCCGGCTGATCTAAACAATCTCGATCACCCGGAAAATTACACCGGCCTGGCAGCCCGGATTGTGGATGACGCTATTATGGAGGCTGCCGCCCGCCACCGAGACAACGGGGCCGGAGGAAATCATGAGTCCCAGTGATATTCGCGCCCATATCACTGATTCCAGCTTTTTCAGTCACGAATACGCCACAGAAGAGGCCAAGCGGATATTTTGTGATCAAAGGCGTATGCAGCGCTGGTTAGAGGTGGAGAGCGCCCTGTTGCGCTGTCAGGCCCGGCTGGGCATCATCCCGGCCGCCGCCGCGGCCCGGCTGCAGGAAACCGCCCACTTAGAGCAATTTGACCTCCAGGCAATCAAAAATGATATTGCTCTCACCGGCCATTCTCTCGTGCCGCTGCTGCGGGAGTGGCAACGGGTAACCGCTGACAAGACAGGAGAATATATTCATTTCGGAGCCACCACCCAGGACATCCAGGATACCGCCCAGGCCCTGGAGTTGAAAGAGATATGCGCCATAATTCAACGCGACCTTACCCTTATAATCCAGCTGCTGGCGGGACTGGCGAATAAATATAAAGATTTGAGCATGATCGGCCGAACCCACGGCCAGGCAGCCCTGCCCACAACCATGGGACTCAAGATAGCCGGTTGGTTAGACGAAACCCTCCGCAATCAGCAACGGTTGATGGAATGTCAGGAGCGCCTCCTGGTCTGCCAGTTATTCGGCGGTACCGGCAGCATGGACTCACTATCAGATAAGTCACTTGAATTATTAGATTTATTTGCCCTTGATCTGGGATTGGGAGTACCAGACACCGCCTGGCATGCCTGTCGGGATCGGACGGCTGAATTCATCTCCCACCTGGCCCTGACCACCAGCGGTCTGGGCCGAATTGCCAATGAGATATGCCAATTAACGAGGGAGGAAATCGGCGAACTGGCCGAGCCCTTTAAGCTGGGACAGATCGGTAGTTCCACCATGCCCCATAAGAAAAATCCTGAGCTCTGTGAGCAGGTGGTAGTACTGGCCAAATTAGTCAAGAATAACGCCGCGGCCGGCCTTGACTGCCTGCTTAACGAACATGAGCGTGATTACCGGGCCGTCCGCCTGGAATGGGCCGTCCTGACCGAGGCCTCTCTCTATTCCTGCGCCTCCTTGAGTTTGATGAAAAAAATATTAGGCGGCTTAAGGGTCAACAGAAAAAGGATCAGCCATAATCTTGAACAGGCCGCCATTATGGTATGTTCTGAGGCCTTGATGTTTGTTATCGGCGAAAAAACAGGCAAACAGTCCGCCCATCAAATCATCTACCAGGCGGCCATGAACAGCACCGGCTTGACTAATCTCTTACAGAAACTGCATGAGGTGCCGGAGGTTAATAAAAATTTTTCAATCCACGATCTTGAGGAAGCAGTAAAACACCCAAAGCGCCATATCGGCCAGGCAGTCCATCTCGTTGACCGGGTATTGGCACGGGTGGATAGTATGAAGCGCGAACATCAGCATAATATTAAAAAGTATCACAGGAGATAACAAAATGTTACGAAATATCGTCCGTCTGCTTGTCATCATGGGTCTCTGCCTCGGGGCCGCTAACTTTGTCCAGGCCTGCGTGGGGCGCACCCTTTATATTGGAGCCCTACAGTCGAACCATGACAAACTCATGGCCGAAATGGTCTCGCTGTTAATCAACGAACGTACTGGTACCACCGTCCAAATCCGCTATTTTGATAATAACGCCGCTCTTTATAAGGCCGCCGCCTCTAATAAAGAGGAGAGCAGGGTTGATATTATGGTTGAAGACACCATTGACGCCCTGCGGGTTCTGAAAAAAACACCCAGCGGTAAGCCTGATGATGACTATCTCACCGCCAAAAAAATATTTGATAAAAAATTAAACATTATCTGGCTGAATCCCTTCGGCTATCAGGATATCCAGGCTGATGGCCGTCATTCTGAAAGCGCCCCCCTCCTGCGCCGCGACGTATTGACTAACTTCCCTCTCCTGCCCAGAGTTTTAAATAAATTATCAGGCGCGGTCTCCAACCGAAGCTATAAGAATATGATGAAAAAAGTTGAGGATGGTAAAAAGCCCCGTAATGTAGCCAAGGATTTCCTGAAGCGTAAGAAATTAATTTAACCCGGATACCCTGAATAATGAGATATATCGCCA
The DNA here is from genome assembly GCA_011330685.1 of Desulfobacterales bacterium. Classification (GTDB taxonomy): domain Bacteria; phylum Desulfobacterota; class Desulfobulbia; order Desulfobulbales; family VMSU01; genus JAADIV01. Next base: position 18,751 of record DRPV01000225.1, on the reverse strand, counting down.
TTATCATCTGCAGCTTTTTACTGCTTACTTCATGCTCCTCCGCCCCGGGGCATAGTCCGTCTAAAATTAAAAAGACCGCCGACAGCCAACCCTCCGCCAAGCTGCCTACCTATAAGATAGGGTACATGATCTGCAACAGCCGCAAAGAGACCAACGCCCGTTTTAAACCGCTTACCGCTTATCTCGGTAAAAAATTGGGCGTAAATCTCGAGATGGAGGCCATCGACACCACCGACTTTTCCAAGAGGGTTGATGACTTGGATTTTACCCACACCAATTCCCTGCTCTACATTATTATGCACCGCTATAATGGGATCAGGGTGCTGGCCACCGAAAAAAAAGATTCCCTGGGTTCCATGTCTCAGGGGGTAATTATCACCCTCAAAAACAGCCATATCAAACGAATCGAAGACCTGAAAGGCAAAACCATGATCTTCGGCCCCACTCTGGCTCCCACCGGTTTCATGAGCCAGATAGACATTCTGCAGCGCCACGGCATTAATCCCGACAAAGACCTGGCCTTTTATACGGTACCCAAAGGTTCCGATAAACACGAGAAGGTGGCCTATGCCGTCCTCTTTCAGCGTTATGATGCCGGAGCCCTGCCCCTCGCTGACGTGCAGAGAATGATTGCCGAGAATAAAATATCCAAGAATGATTTTCGGATTCTGGCCCGCGGTGAGATCATCCCCTATTGTAACTTCGCGGTGACCCAGCGGGTGAGCGCCGCCTTCGCTAAAAAGTTCAAGGAAGCCCTTATCGGCATCAACAAAAAGACAACAGTGGCCTACGACGGCGAGGTGGTAAAGGTATTAAAGCAGGCTAAGGATGACGGCTACGAGGCGGCCACAGACGCTGAATTTAATGTGGTAAGGGCGATGGCGAAACGTACCAATATGCCGCCATATCAGAAATATTAATTTTTTACAGCACCCGATCCATCATGAGACCAACCTCCTGCTGGAGACTGGCTAACAGGCCGCTTAAGGCATCAAAATCAATGGCCATATTATGGATAATCCGACACTCGACACCATCGGTACAGTCATAGATATCCAGCCCCCAATCGTCACCATTTCTGGCAATTACCAGATGAATCATGATACCACAGGCCGAAAGATTATCATTAAGACGCTGTACCAGCAGTCTTATTTCCCGGATGGAAGCCGCCTGAGAGCGGGAGACCGGGCGTTCATGCCCCTTGGCATGATTACGATTCCAGTCCCGTCGTAAAAAAAGACGGTCAACCGCCCGTACCGTACTAACCGGCGTTACAGGCACCACCTCTCTCTTTCTGGGCTTTGGCTGGGCAGGAGTCTGGCCCAGCGGCTCTTTGATTTCCCAAACCGTCATATCAGCCTCCTAACCTGTGTATCGGCACTATCCGCTGAATTATTAAATAGTTGAGCTCCAAAAAACTAAACTATTCCAAAAACGGCGGTATCCGCTAATTGTGGACGCTTACGTTTGAACAACAATCAAAGCTTAATTTCCGTACCCTCACGGGCAAAAAATATCTCCGGCCCATTCTGGCCGCTCAGGCAATATCTCGCGGCCAGTTCATCCATTTCGGCATCGGTACGCATGGGGTCATGATGGAACATTGCCATCTTCTTGACTTTGCAGCGTTTGGCAACCTGAATGGCATATTCCATGGAAGAATGTCCCCAGCCCATCTTTGAGTCTTCGTACTCTTTCCTGGTGTACTGGGCATCATAAACGACCAGATCCGCCTCTTTTAGAAAACTCTCCATCACCCGGTTCTGCTCCATTGCCACCAGCTCACCTTCCTGGGCCATAGTTTCGTCATAAGAGGGATCATCCGGATCGGTACAAAAAATATTATTATAGGCCTCCGTGTCAAAGGCGGTACAGAATACCTTGCCGCGATATTCAAAACGATAACCGAGACAAAGAATGGGATGATTGAGATATTTGGTGGTCAGGCTGAGGCCGCCGCCAAGGTCGAAGGTACCTTCCTTGAGATTGTTATACTCTAAATGAGCGGCCAGTTCGGCATCACGCACCGGGAAATAGCGGTAAGTCATCTGACCGCCGACAATGGTCTCCAGGGTATCGGCCTCATGGGTAACAGGGCCGTGAATCCGCATTGTGGTGGTAGGCAGATAGAGAGGAACAAAAAAGGGGAAACCCATTATGTGATCCCAATGGGTATGAGAGAGGTAAATATCGGCGTTAATATTGCCCTTAGGCAGGTCATTGGCCATCATATAATTACCCAGTTCCCTGATTCCGGAACCAGCATCAATTATTATAAGACGATCAAGCTCGTCTAAACGCAACTCAATACATGCCGTGTTGCCGCCATATTTAACCGTTTGCGGGCCTGGGCACGGGATAGACCCCCGAACCCCCCAGAATTTAACACGCATAACTCTCCTTTTGAGTAACCTGCAGGAAAATCTGGGCCTTGCTTATCTCACTTTTAACTGTCTCATTCAATGAAGTAAGGCCCGCCCAGGTCAACCCCATCATGTCCATAACATTCAGTAAAAAAACGCCATCGGGGAATAGATCCCCTGCCGAACCAATCTCATAAATATTGGCATAAATATTTGCCAGGGCCACGGCAGTAACCAATTGTTTATTCTCAGCGGAGGCCTGTTCCGGACTGTGATGGCAGCTTAAGGTCTCAACGAGAGGGGCATTCAAACTCCATTTCCGGCCTATAAGACGACCCGCTTCACTATGACTGATTCCGATAATTAGCTGCTCACAGACATTTAAAGAACTCTGCTCCAGATCGGCCAACTGCAGGGACTGGGTATAATCATCGGCAAAACAGTTATTCAGAGGAATCTTGCCAAGGTCATGCAACAGACCGGCGACAAAATACTCCTCGCGCTCCGCTACCGGAACCTTGAGCAGACCGGCCAGAGCCTTAGCCATAACCCCGACACAGATGGAGTGGGCCCAGAACTCATCCATTGGCAGACTCTTGAAAGAGCCGCTTTTACTCATGCTGCCGATAACCGCCGTACTCAGTGCCAGATTTTTAACCGTGTTAAGGCCCAGCATGATAATGGCTCTGGTCAGAGAGGTAATCTGATTGGACAGAGAGTAATAAGCGGAATTAATCAGCTTTAAGACCTGACCGGTAAGCACCGGATCAAGAGCGACAACCCGGTTCAGATCATTGGGCGAGGTGGTGGGGGTATTACAAACCTCAAGAACCTTGGTTACCGTAGTGGAAAGACTCGGCATCCGCTCAATAAATTGTTGAATCCTGTCAGTTTGTGAATCACTTTCCATGCAAGAGGCCCGATTAATCCTTAAAATACAGGCAGTCACAGACCTGCCCGCACAAGACACGAGATAACTTAAAAATCATAGCATTAATCAGAACGTTGTGCAAAAGAAAGTTATTAGTAAGCGCGGCTGGTTGAACAATAACGGGAGTATGAGGGGAAAGACAACGAAGAGAGCAGGAGAGAGGATCAGCGATTGTTAAAGGCAACCGCCTCTTTATAGGTGATACCACTGCCGCCGAAGATATCAAGAGCACTGCCGATGGTGACATCAAGGCGGTCGTTACCTATCTCCGCCAGGCGCTGAAGATCAGCCATATTGTGCACGCCGCCGGCGTAAGTAACCGGAATTGGTGACCAAGCGGCCAAATCGGCGGCTAAATCGGCGGCTATCCCGCCACACTTACCCTCCACATCCACGGCATGTACCAGAAATTCAGCACAGAAAGTAGAAAAATACTCCAGGGTCTGCCGATTGATGATGACCTCGGTGAATTTCTGCCAGCGGTCGGTAACCACAAAATAGTCATTGCCCCTTTTGCGGCAGCTTAAATCAATCACCAGTCTCTCACGACCTACAACACCGGTTAATTCGGCAAGGCGGTCAGCGAATACCCGGCCGTCTTTAAAGACATAGGAGGTGACAATAACAGCGTCGGCTCCATGCTCAAGCCAGAAAGGGGCGTTGGCGGCATTAATCCCGCCGCCGATCTGCATGCCGCCCGGATAGACCCGCAAAGCCTCAAGGGCGGCATTATCACAACCGGGGCCGAGTTTGATAATATGACCGCCGGTGAGATTATCTTTTTTATAGAGCGCGGCGTAAAAGGAAGACGGCTGCCGCGATGAAAAATTAACCTGCAGCCCCTGATTGTCATCATCGAGAGTAGAGCCGACAATCTGCTTTACCCGGCCGTCATGGAGATCAATACAGGGACGGAATTTCATAAATCGTTATCAGCCCCAGACCAGCATCGTGGTGGGGTCAAGACACATGGCCTTGCCCGGCTCAACACAGCCGGTATCATCCTTAACAGTTTTTAAGAAAATTTTACCTTCACCGGCATCGGCCGGCTGTAACATCAGCAGGGTATCAAAAATATCGGCTTTATCCTTGAAAACGGCTGGCAGATTATCGCCTTTGCCCGCTTCATCCCGGTGGCTGACGGCGGAGAACCAGATATTAATCCCCATTTCTTTCTGCAGGGCGCGCATGTCATCAAGAAGCTGATGGTCGGCGGCGGCAATATCAAGGCCGTCAATTACCAGACAACTGGGCCGGAATATATCTTGTTTAATCAAATCATTCAGCCGTTCTTCCAGCTTAGGACGGCTGAAATTAGAGTTATTAAAGGTAATAATCATCCGGTTACGAATAATTTCATACTTAACACTCTCAACCTCTTCCGCCTTGGCCCCGGAGGTAACGTCCTTGAGGATATCGTCATACCAGGCCTTAGTCTTATCTATACTCTGACCAATGCTGACATGCACAACCTGCTTACCCTGGAGCATATTGTACAAGGCGATCTGTACCAGAATAGCGGTCTTTCCCACACCCGGCCGTGAAACTACCAAGCCCATGCGTTGTAATATCTCATTACCTTTGGTGTCAGTCTTAAATACCCTAAGGGGATTATTGGTTATCAAATTCTGCTTTAACATAATGTTGTCCTATCTCATTTATATGGTAACTGTTCAGACACGTCCTGAACCGTCACATTATATTATCCAACAGCCGGAGCAACCGCAGCCAATCCGACTATCAAATCAATGCGCTTATTTTTTCTCGTTTCGTTTCTTGATCTCGGCAATTACATCATCAACAATGCTCTTCGGCACCGGCTGATAACGGGCAAACTCCATGGTGAATTCCGCCTTACCCTGAGTAAGGGAGCGTAAGACGGTAGAATAACCAAACATCTCCGAAAGCGGTACATCGGCCTCAACCACGGTATAATCATTCTCCTCCGTGGTGCCGATGATCATGCCTCGACGCTGATTAATGCTGCCCATAATACCACCCTGAAACTCGGAAGGGCCTTCAACCGCGACCTTCATAATCGGTTCCATTAATACCGGGCCGGCCTTTTGATAGCCCTCTTTGAAGGCCCCCTTGGCTGCAAGCTGGAAGGCGACATCAGAGGAATCCACCGAATGCGCGGCACCATCATTGATTACGCAGCGCACGCCGGTAACCTGGAATCCGGCTAATGACCCCTTGGCAAGACTGGCGGTAAAACCCTTGTCACAGGAGGAGATAAACTCACGGGGGATAACACCGCCGACAATTTTATCAACAAACTCGTACTCACCCTCTTCCAGAGGCTCCATATAACCGCCGACCCGGCCGAATTGTCCGGAACCACCGGTCTGCTTCTTGTGGGTATAATTGAATTCCGCTTTCCTGGTGATAGTTTCACGATAGGCAACCTGCGGAGCCCCAACCTCAACCTCGGCATTATACTCCCGTTTCATACGTTCAATATAGACATCGAGATGAAGCTCACCCATTCCGGAAATAATCGTATCACCGGTTTCATGATCCATAAAGGTACGGAAGGTTGGATCTTCTTTGGTAAAGCGGTTCAGAGCCTTACTCATATTATCCTGAGCTTTATTGTCAACCGGATTAATGGCCAGGGAAATAACCGGAGCCGGAATATGCATGGAACTCATGGACATGGAGATTTCAGCAGAGGTAAAGGTATCGCCGGAGGCGCAGTCAACACCGAAGAGGGCGACAATGTCTCCAGGCCCCGCCTCTTCGATCTCCTCCATTTCGTTGGAGTGCATCCTTACCAGACGCCCCACCTTAACCTTTTTACCATTCCGGCTGTTAATCACCGTATCGCCCTTACGCAGCGTTCCCTGATAGGTACGAATATAAGTCAACTGACCATAGCGGCCGTCTTCAAGTTTGAAGGCCAGACATACTAATGGAGCCTCTGGGTCATTACCAAGAACCTGCTCTTCTTCATCTTTATCAAGGTCAAGGGCAATATTTTCAATATCCTTCGGGGCCGGCAGATAGGCAAGTACGGCATCCAAAAGAGACTGTACGCCTTTATTCTTATAGGCTGAACCAATAAATACCGGCACCATCTCCAGATCAAGGGTGCCTTTACGAACAGCGGCCATAATCAGCTCTTCACTGACATCACCGCCGTCAAGAATGGCCTCCATCAAATCATCGGAAAACATTGAAGCGGCATCCAGCATCTCCTCCCGCTTCTCGTCGGCCTCGTCCTGGAGTTCGGCCGGAATGTTATCTTCCCGAATATTCTCCCCGTTATCACCTTCAAAATAAATGGCCTTCATCTTGACCAGATCAACAACCCCGGCCAGATCACCCTCCAGGCCGATGGGAATCTGCATGGGAATGGCATTTAACTTCAGCTTATCCCGCAGCTGCTCTGTTACCCTGGCCGGATTAGCACCGGTACGATCACACTTATTAATAAAGACAATCCGCGGCACCTTATAACGGGTCATCTGACGGTTAACGGTAATACTCTGGGACTGAACCCCGCCCACCGAGCAGAGAATCAGGACAGCGCCATCTAAAACCCGCAGGGCTCTTTCCACCTCAATGGTAAAATCAACATGGCCGGGGGTATCAATTATATTAATATCATAGTCTTTCCAGGAACAATAAGTGGCAGCGGACTGAATGGTGATTCCACGCTCCTTTTCCAGCTCCATGGAATCCATGGTGGCGCCAACGCCATCTTTGCCGCGCACCTCATGAATAGCGTGAATTTTATCGGTATAAAACAAAATTCTCTCAGTGAGAGTGGTTTTACCTGAATCGATGTGAGCGCTGATTCCTATATTACGAACTTTATCCAGATCCCTTTTCATTTCTACTTCCTTAGATTAATGTCTGACAATCGTTATACTATAATAAAAAAAACGGCCCCATATTAAAAGAGCCGCTCCAGCTTCAAGACAAAACAAGCTTTTTTACATTATTTATCGTAAATTGTCAATAATATTTTAGTTAGCGAACAATCAGCCAAACCACCGATGTATATGCGGCGCCCACTAAGGAAAATCATATTTCAGCAGCCTTAAAATGACGGCCAAAGGCTTTATTTAGCATTGACAAGGTAATAACGATACTGGTAATAGTGACGGAATCAGGAAAGTAAAAGAGGTGATGGCGGAAGTGCATGGGAATCGAACCCACCCACCAAGCTGTTAACCCGGTGCACCGGATTTGAAGTCCGGGAGGGCCACCAGTGCCCTTTCCACTTCCACAAGAATAAGCAGACCCTTACTATAAATTCTTATTTATCTAAGTACAATACTTAAATACTTATTTTATAAACTATATTTTAGGAGAATCTTGCTGCATGGAATGCGATCGCTTTAAAAAGCTTTTAAAATCATGGTATCTGCAAGTACAGGATGAGGCCCTGGCCCCAGCCCGCATGGTAGAACTTATGGAGAACCATATTTCTTCCTGCCCAACTTGCTTAATGGATCCTGATGCCAGAAAGGACATGGAGAAAATCATTACCCTGGTGCTGCCAAAGGATAAACTTTCTCCACCTACCCGCAGTCATCGCACTATTGAGCCCAGCATCGACGGCTCCGGGCCGGGAGCCGCCTCCCATACCCCGGCAGCCGATCATGAAGTGGAGCACGAAGACCAGCACCACGAAGACCACCACGACGACGACATATCAGATGACCATGATACAGAGGGTAACAGCCTGTAATCTTGCAGATACAAAATTTCACCTTCCGGATTTAAAAGCCCAAACCAACTGCCCTGAGATCCTTTATGCCAAAAAACGGTTCTGTTTACCTTGTTGACGGAAATGCTTATATCCACCGGGCCTACCATGCCATAAGCCCCTTAAGTAATGCCGCCGGTCTACCCACCCACGCCATTTTCGGCTTCAGCAAAATAATAAACCGGATCATAGACGAAAAGAGCCCCCGGCGGCTGGCAATTGCCTTCGATGCCAGAGGCCCCAATTTCCGGCATGATATTTACCCGGATTACAAGGCCAACCGCCCCCCCATGGCCGATGATCTCGCGGCTCAGATTCCTTATATCAAAGAACTTGTCCAGGCCTATAACATCCTGAGTGTGGAACAGGCTGGGGTGGAGGCCGATGACCTGCTGGCCTCCATGGCCCGAACTCTCCAGAATCAAGGGTTGCGGGTTGTTATTGTCTCGGGTGATAAGGATATGCTGCAATTAGTTTCAGAGCATATTTCAATCTGGGATCCCATGGGGGACAAAACATTCGATGAGGCCGCTGTCGAGAAAAAATATGGGGTACCAGCCGCCGAATTGCTCGATCTTTTTGCCCTCATCGGCGACAAAAGTGATAATGTGCCGGGCGTACCCGGAGTGGGCCCCAAAACCGCCGCTAAATTAATCAGCGAATTTCACGGCCTTGATGAACTCTACGCCAACATAGATAACCTTAAAAAGTCCAAGGTTAAAGAGAATCTAATTGCCAATCAGGAGCAGGCCCGGCTCTCCCGCCGCCTGATCCGCCTGAAAGATAATCTGCCCACTCCGGCACTGGCCGATTACGAAATGCGGGAACCCGACCAAGACCACCTCACCACCCTCTTCACCACCCTTGATTTTACCAGTATGCTGCCCGGCGGCAGGGCAGATAACAGCTGCCCCCTCGACCCGAAACAATTTCACCTGCTGAACAGCACCGATGGTCTGAGCGCTCTGTGCGAAAAGATAAAAAAAGCCGATTTTCTGACCATTGACACCGAGACCACCTCCCTCGACACCCTGAGCGCCGAGCTGGTCGGGATCTCTTTAAGCATCGACGAAGAGGCGGCCTATTACATTCCCATCGCCCACCGCGACGACCAAGGCCGGTTAGAACCCGGCCAACTGCCTCTGACCACGGTACAGGAATACCTGTCACCCTTTCTATCCGACCCCAAATTCCCAAAACTGGGACATAACCTGAAATTTGACTATGCCATCCTGGCCCGGCACGAGCTCACCATGCAAGGCCCCCTCTGGGATACCATGCTGGCCTCCTACATCGTTGACCCAACCCGCCGTTCCCATAAATTAGATACCTTGAGCGCCGAACTATTAGAGATTAAAATGATCTCTTTTCAGGATATTATCAAGCGGAACGGGGTGGACAATTTTTCCCGCGTACCCATTGAGCAGGCGGTGGATTACGCGGCCGAAGACGCGGCCTGCACCCTGCGTCTCTGGCATTATTTTGAGCCCCTGTTAGACAGCCGCAACCTCTGGCCCCTCTTCAGCCAGGTAGAGATTCGACTCATCCCCGTTCTGGCGGATATGGAGGCCAACGGCATCCTGATTGACCGCCCGCTTTTAGAGTCACTGGCCGCTGAATTCAGCCTCCATCTTCAGGAATTGACGGCGGAAATACATCAACTGGCCGGGCGGGATTTCAATATCAATTCCCCTCAGCAACTGGCAGAAATTTTATTTGACAAATTAGGCCTGCCCCACGGCCGCAAAACCAAGAACGGCTATTCCACCGACATAAAGGTTCTGGAGAAACTGGCCGCCACCCACCCCCTGCCCCGCCTGATTATTGAATACCGTAATCTCGCCAAACTAAAATCATCCTATGTCGATAAACTGCCAGGTATGATTCACCCCAAAACCGGCCGCCTGCATACCAGCTTTAATCAAGCCGTCACCGCCACCGGCCGCTTGAGCAGCAGCGACCCAAATCTGCAGAATATCCCCATTCGCAGCGCCGCCGGCCAGCGAATCAGGGCCGCCTTCATTCCCGCCCCCGGCTGCCGGTTTCTCTCGGCTGATTATTCCCAGATCGACCTGCGGGTGCTGGCTCATTACGCCCAAGACCCCGCCTTGATTCAGGCTTTCTGCAACGGCGAGGATATTCACAGCAAGACCGCCGCCGAAATATTCCGGGTAAATCCTGAGGTCGTTAACCGCGAGATGCGGCGGGTGGCAAAAAGTATTAATTTCGGAATTGTCTATGGCATGAGCGCCTTTGGACTGGCAGGTCAACTGCACATAAGCCGCAAGGAGGCGGCCACCTTCATCGCCCGTTATTTTGAGCTCTACAAAGGGGTACAACAATTCATGACGGATATTGTCCAACAGGCCGAGACTCAGGGTTTTGTCACCACCCTCCTCGGCCGCCGCCGACCCCTGCCGGACATAAACAGCAAAAATAAAAACCGGCGGGAAGCCGCCCAGCGCACGGCCATGAACACCCCTATTCAGGGTACCGCCGCCGACATTATCAAACTGGCGGCCATTAACGTCGCCCAGCGCCTGAAAGAATATGATTTAAAGACTAAGCTGCTTCTCCAGATTCATGATGAATTAATTCTTGAGGTACCGGAAAGGGAGATGAATCAAATAGAAGAGATAGTGAAGGTTGAAATGGAGACGGTACTCGATCTGCGGGTACCACTCGTTGTCAATACGGTATGGAGCCACAACCTTGCCAAGGAATGAGGAACGGTTTTTGGCGAAAATCATTCTGCCCCTAAATCAAAAGCGGGAAAAATAAAATCAGTCCCTAAGGAATCGGGCAGGGATGCTACCTTACCACAACCGTCAGAGGAGCGACATAATCACTCTCTCCCGCATTCTTATTATAAACAGACAGCACAACCCTGTATTCTCCCGGCAGGGCAAAAGTATGACTTACGCTGCCGCCCCGGCCAACCTCGCCATCACCGAAATTCCACTCACAGGTGGTAGAATTACCCTTATACCAGCGGCAACTGTCAACACTCAGGTTAATCTCCAGCGGGGCACTCCCAACCTTTTTATCTACCACGATAACGCCTTTTTTATTTCCGACTCCAGCCAAGGTTAACGGTCCGGCTAAAGCAGACCAGCTTTCGTTCCTCTGCTGAACTGTGCTGTTTTCATTGCCCGAAACCGCTTCTCCAAAAAAAGCCAATACCGGCACTACCAAAATTACTGCCCAAAACGGTATCCTTTTAATCATCTTTTTCCTTAACTTAATATTTTCTGTATTTTCTGTATTTTCTGTTAACGCCCTGCCCGGCTGCTTAGGCACAACCAAACAATTCTGTCTCTTTCAAGCGACACACCGCAACCGCCAAGAGGCAAAAAAATTATCTGCCTCCACTATTCTTTTATCCAGCCATCGTTACACCCTGTCGTTAATCAGCGACTCACTCAAATCTGTCGAGACTGACGGTAAGGCATCATAATGTGAAATTATACCATTTCCGACAATATCATCGGTTTCAGAACTGTCAAACGTACAGTTACGCTTAATAAAATGCCATAGTCTCATAAATTTACCGCCATCAAGGTTACAAAACCTTAGGCGGCCAACCAGAATTGACCAGTCCACACCTTTATTGCCGACGGTATTATTATCAACAATCTCAAACTGACCAGCCGCCATGGTAAAAGTATCATGTGCGATAATAATCTCAAGGGCAGTGTCGGCAACCGGCAATGCCCCTTTGTGACAATAGGAAAAGGCCAGTCCGCCCAAGCTTAAATCGTTTATCAGTCCCATAAAATTACTGGTCATAACCAAGGCGGAATCTTTAAGTGCCAGGCGCGAGAACACTCTTCTATCTTCTTTTATATCGACATAAATCATAGATTTCCTCCGTAATTTTATAACAATGTGGATAATAAAAGATAAAGCATAAGGCGTGCCAACCACAGCAATACCTCCGCCATTCTCAGAGAAAAAAAGGAGGAGCGGCAAGATATGCCGTGGCAGGCATAAATTCAGCCTGTTATGTGTCGTCAGGGATTGGCAGACTTGAAAATGGAGGGGACAATATGATTACGCTGGAGGATCTTATAAAAATCCGTACGATTTCGCTGCGCCAGCCGGGCAGCCCGGCTGACATTACCCTCGGTGAGTTTCAAAAGATTAATCAAATACTCCTGCTCAAAACGCTGCCTAGCCTCATTAAAAGACGGGGTCTTCGGCAGGTCATGGCGAATGGTCAATTTAATCATATCACTGGAGATCAAAGAGCCGCTGGTAAGAGCCACCGAGTGCTCAACAACATTATAAAGCTGCCTGATATTTCCAGGCCAGGCGGCGTTAATCAACAGCTCCAAAGCCTCAGGCGCAAAGCCGTTAATAGCCTTCCCAGCCTGATTATTAAGCGTCCGCAAAAAATGACGGGCCAAAAGCAGAATGTCTTCCCGTCTCTCTGAAAGAGGCGGCAATTGCAGCAGAACCACATTAAGACGATAATAAAGATCCTCACGAAAACTTTTTTCCGCCACCATCTCCTCGAGGTCTCGATGAGTCGCCGAAATAATTCGAACATCCACCACCGCGTCCTGGCTGGCACCCACTGAACGAATCGTCCTCTCCTGAATAACCCTTAATAATTTAACCTGGAAAGCAGGCGGCGTGTCGCCAATCTCATCCAGAAAAAGGGTACCCCCATCGGCCGCCTTTATCAGACCTTCATTATCCCGCACCGCGCCGGTAAAAGATCCCTTTACATGGCCAAAGAGCTCCGACTCCAGAAGAGCCTCAGGAATCGCGCCGCAATTCACGGCCACAAAGGGACCGTTAGAACGGGGGCTGGCCCTATGAACCGCTTTAGCTAAAAGTTCCTTGCCGGTACCGCTCTGCCCCTGAATCAGAATATTAGACTGCGTGGCGGCGACCATGGCGGTCTGCCGCAGCACCTCCTCCATAACCGGGCTTTGGCTGATAATATCACGCCGCCAGGCGGTGTCTTCCCGGTTGCCGTCGTCCGTCCCCACCGAACCGGCCTCCAGCGCCCGATCAATCTCCTTAATGAGATCGCGGCCGTTTAAAGGCTTGGTCAGAAATGAGAATACCCCTTTCCTGGTGGCCTCCACCGCCTCCGGGATAGAGCCATGCGCCGTCATGATAATCACCGGCAGCAACGCGTTAACCCGGCGAATACTGCTAAACAGATTCATGCCGTCCATACCGGCCATCCTTAAATCAGTTACCACCAGAGCCGGCCGCCGCGCCTGCAGCACTGCCAGTGCCTCTTCACCGCTTTGGGCCAGAGATGTCTCATAACCCGCCGCCCTTACCCGCATATCAAGCAGGTTTAAAAAATCCTCATCATCATCTACCAGCATTATTGTTGTCCGTGCCTGCATATTCGCTCGCCTGTCTTTTTACCTGCTGTTCATTATCCGCTCAATATCCTTGAGCTGCTGAATCTGGCGCCTTAAAGCGGCAGCCACCTCTTTATTTTTCTGCAATTTAAGTGCCACCTCTCGATGCTCACGTTCAGCCTGCCGCAATCTTCTCCTGAGTATGGTATTTTTTAAGTGCATATTCTTTTGCCGCGCGCAATCATGCCTCAGGAGTTTGACAAAGGCGGCAAAGGCCGGACGAGCGGTAAGTTTTGAACCGGCCAGGGCCTTCAGCTGAGCCAAAGCCCGTTCAGGATCACGAACTTTATCCGCCGGAAGCATATAGAGCAGGGCGAGACGCAGATGGGCCATTGCTCCGCCCCGCGCCAGGGCCGCCTCGGCCAACTTCCTTTCGACCTCAATAGCCGACTGCGGTAAAGAACTCATCGTCTTGTAGTAAGTCAGTACGTCAGTCAGCGTACTGGAGTCATTCAGGACAGCGCCCCGCCATACAGAGTGAACCGGATGATCATTACGAACAGCTGGAGCCTGGGGAATACAGCCGCTCATGGTTATAGACAGTAACAAAATAAACCAATATAATTTCATGCTCTCTCTCCCTGATCCACAGGCATAATTAATTGAAAATGAGCCCCTTTTTCGCTCTCTAACAACCGCAGTTCCCCGCCATGGGCAACGGCGTACTCCCTGGCTATGGCCAGACCCAGGCCGCTGCCCTTTATGGCGCTGCGGCAGGTTGTGGAGCCCTGCACAAAGGGCCGGAAGACCTCCTCACGCTCCGCGGCCGCTACCCCGGGGCCGTTATCAATAATATCAAAGGCAAACATACTTTTTCCTTCCATACACAGAGACAGCGATATCTCACCGTATGGCGGAGAATATTTTAAGGCGTTGGACAATAAATTATCCACAATAACCGTCACCCTGGCCGCGTCCGCCACAATAGAGAACTGAGCAAAGGTAGTTTTGATCCGCAAACCACGTTTCATAATCAGGGGCTTATGGACAGCGAGGGCCTCTTGAACCAGTTCATCCATTCGCACCGAGATCAGGTTCAAAGTAGTATTGCGGGCTTCACTCATGGTATAGGCCAATAGGTTTTCGATCAGAGCCTGCAACTGAGTACAGTTCTTGCGCAATATATCAACAATCTCCCGCTGCTGAGTGGTAACAGGCCCGGCAATCTCATCGGCCAATAATTCCGCCCCTTCCCTGATAGAGGCCAGGGGGGTTTTCAGCTCATGAGAGACATGGGCCGCGAATTTACTTTTGTTTTTTTCAAAAACGGCCAGATTATGACGCAGCCAGTCAAGCCTCTCACCCAAAAACACCAGATCATCGGGGCCATTCACCGCGATGGGGTGGACAAAATCACCTTTACCTAATTGATTAATGGCATAATCAATCTGTTTGATGGGGCGGGAAATAAGCCGGGCAAAAACCGCGATTAACAGACCGGTAAGGGGGATAAGAGAGAGGGCCAACCAAAACAGAATTGCCTTGGCGCGGGCAGCCTCCGCCTGCAAAGAGCTGACCTCCTGATAGGTCTGCTCGGCACTGGCCTGCATAATCCGCCGTCCATGTTGCTGTAGTTCCACAAACCCCGCCAACACCCGACTGCCCTTTAAATCAGCCGAGCCATTAGTAATCAGGCGGGTTAATTCATTCTCCTTTTTGGTCAGAAAGGCTATTTCCCGCCTTTGCTCCGCGTCGTTGGGCAAATCACTTAGCTTAACCATAGTCTGCTGAATCAGTTTATGCCGCCCCTTTACATCCTCCAGAATAGTTTTATCACCCAAGACTTCATACTGCCGCAAACGACGTTCCTGTTCCAGAAGCAGCTCGGTTAATTTCTGACTCAAACGGCTGCCAGACACTGCCCGATAAACAGACTGCGATCCATGACGCACCAGACGGCCCATTAAAACTTCCGAGCCCCCCAGAACCACAAGCAGAGGCAAAACGGCAAAAGCCAGTCCGGACAGGACTAAAACAGAAAAAGACCTGGCTCGATATATTTTTTTCATCTCCATAATAAAACGCCCAGTGCGCTATACATTTAAAGCTGCAGTAAACAAATTATCGTCACCGGCTCAGCCGCCCTTCCACTTTACAGTGATAATAAGCCCAGGCGAAATCCGCAATCAATAAAATAATTACCGAAAAAGAGTGTAAATCCGCCACAATATGCTAAATCCCCCCATTTAAGTTTTTCCGACAAATCGCAGGCATCATAACCGCCCGAAAATACAATATATTATTTTTAACACTCCTGGCTCACGTTTTGCATATATCGAATGATAATTAACTGCGCATTAGCGAGATATCACCTTTTAGTGACAAAATCACCTAAAAGGTGATTAGATCACGCTTGAAAATATCACCAAATCATGATATAAATATTCTATTATTTTATAATGGTATAGTTTTGACAATATTCTTTGTTTCCTAAAACGGTGGAGGAAAAAACATGAAGAAGCATCTTATCCTAATCGGCCTATGCGTATTATGGCTAACCGGGCTGCCCTTGAGTGCCATGGCCGCTACAGTTAAGGCCCAGACCATAGATGCCCCCCATCTGAATTTTGACAACAACGCCAATACAGATGACTGCAGCACCTGTCATTTCTCCACTGACCCAACAACCGGACTGGCATTAAAGCCCGGAGATACCTGTGTTGGCTGCCATACCAATGCCACCGGCGGCTATACCGCCACCAGCGCTCCCTTAGCCCAGACTCATCGCGGTTTCCCCTGCCAGACCTGCCACAATCCTCACGTTTCCCAGCAATACGGCAAGGCCGTCCCTTTGGTCACTGGAACCATCGACGACGCCACGGTAAACGGCAATCAGATTAATATGACCATTACAGTCAGTGGCGGGCTTGGCATCTGGCCAACAACCCCCGCAAGATGGATCGCCAAGAGTGTGGACGGCATCAGCGGTGTTGATTCTACCACCGGCTTAACCATCCCCAAGTACAAGGTTGACCGCGGCCTCATTTTCTGGGCAACCGTCGGCCCGAACAATTATTCTTTTGAAATCAAGGCCGCCCCGTCAGCGACCTCCATTACAGTTAACGGCAACTTACCCACCGGTGTGGCGGCCTCAGATTTCGTTGGCAAAACCTTCGAAATGCAGTATGGCGAATTATTGGCCAATAAAGTTACTCCTGGCATTTCCTATCGCTACGGCAGTAATCCAGTGGTTCACGACAACCCTGCCACCAATGAACCGACTTTCGTTACAGCCAACATGAACGGTATCTGCCAGGTCTGCCATGACAGCACAAAACATTACACCAACTCCGCCCCGGAAACCAAACATCATATCGGCGAGACCTGCACAAAATGTCATCAGCACAGTACCGGGTTCTCCATTAACCCCAAAGATTGTGTTAAATGTCATGCCAATTACCCGGAACCACCAAGTTCAGGCGCTCATGCTATCCACGCCGGCACCAGCGGGTATGCCTTCCCCTGCCAGGTATGTCATAAAGGCGGCATGAGTCCTCAGTTACCCGGCCCGGACAGCAAAGTTCAGCTCGGTTTCAACCTCGTCCCCTTAGGTACATTAGACTTCAGCGGCGCTGATACTCATTATGACGGCACCCCTGGAACTTTCGCCGATCCTAATGGTTACGGCTCAGCATATCAGGGCGAAAACGGCACGACAATAACCACTAATGGCACCTTGACCTGCAGCAATATCTACTGTCACAGCAGCGGACAGGCCTCCGAACAAGGCTGCTTGACCGCAGAGATCAACGGCAAGACCAATCAAACACCTCCCTGGAATAGTAAGGGGCAATTAACCTGCAAGAGCTGTCATCCACAAATATGGGACGACACCCCCACCAGCACTCACTATAAACATGTAATACTCAACCACTACACCTGCGATTATTGCCATTACGGTACCACTACCGATGGCACCACGATCACCAATAAATCCTTTCACGCCGACGGCACAATAGAGGTAGTCGCCGGGCCAAAGGCCGGTGGCGACATAACCTGGGATCCCAAAACTCACTCATGTACAACGCTCTTCTGCCATGTAGGCAGAACTTGGTCTCCCGAGGCGGTAACCTGTAAGGTTAAAACCAAGGCTGAGGCTTTAGCTATTGCCAGCCCAAATGTTGATCCGGTTCAACAAGGTACATGTAGCAATATCACCGCCAATTCTTTTGTCTTAACTGACAGCTCAAGTGATGCTGACTACATAGATCCTTTAAAGGGAGCCGCCTTCGGGGGCCATGATGGTGGGCCTAGTTGGCTTCGTATAAATTGGTTTAATAATGGTGGTAATATCTTTGATAGTGCAAAAATCACCAATATATCTACACCTCACAATATCAGCGGATATTCCTTTGATGATGCTACCATGAGCGCAAATAATAACCAGATATGGATGACATATATACTTTTTGATAATGACGGAAATACATTCAAGAACCAGAGCAGTTCTGTCCCAGGAGGTTGGGTGGATTCAGGCTGGTTCAAGTGTAAATATGGAGCCTATTCTGACACAACCAACGATTTACCAGTCCTTAAATTTGCGTCTTCGGCAGTAAATGCAACAACACTGAAACTGATCGATCGTTCATATGACAAAGATTGGGATACAACATCAGCCAATACCGCCTGGACTGGGGCCGACAAACATGCAGCAAATGGGTGCGGCAATGATGGCAGCCCTGCTTATTATAAATTTTTATGGTACGATTCTGCTTCCAGTGGCACCATAACAACTAAATTTGTAAACTTAACAGATACCCCCAAGGATACCATTATCGAACATACATTCGATCCTGCGTATATTATTGGCGGTAAAGTATGGTTCGACTATTCCATAAAGGATAACGCCTATGTTAAGTGCGGAACGGGCTATTGGGTGAAGTCCGGCTGGCGCCAACAGGCACTACAGTAGAAACCACCCACGCGACATAGTATACAAAAACGGTTACCCTCTCTGAAAAGAGAGGGTAACCGTTTTTTTTCGCCAACAAATGCCATGACCATTCTAAAAAGCACAAGAACAATAAAATTTGAATCAATCCGTAAAGCCCATCTATTGTGGTATTCTTTTGCCCATAACTATATGTTGCGAAACCAAAAAGCTGTAATGTTTCAATGTAATATTTGTGGTACCAATAATGTTGGCTATCCAATAAATGTTTATGACAGAGAAAAGCCATCTTGCTCAACATGTGGTTCAAATATGCGGGCAAGAACAATTATTGACCTGTTAATCACAAGATTTTACGGAGAAGAGCAAATTCTACCAGAAATACAAACTCAAAAGCATATTACAGGATTGGGGATAAGTGACTGGGCTGGATACGCTGATTTACTTTCTAAAAAG
>DRPV01000224.1 GCA_011330685.1 Desulfobacterales bacterium | reverse complement strand
TGTCTGTACCATTGGCCCGGCCTCTGACTCCAGCGAGATGATTGAGCGGATGCTTAAAGCGGGAATGAATGTTGCCCGGCTGAATTTTTCCCACGGCGATTTCACCGGGCATGGCGAGGTGATTAAAAAGATTCGGGCCGCCTCGAAAAAAACCGGCAGGCGGGCCGCCATCATGGCCGACCTGCCGGGGCCTAAAATGCGGATAGGCACCCTCGCTGAACCGATAACCATTGATAAGGGCTCGCCCTTTACCCTGACCACGGAAGAGATCATCGGCAACCGGGAGCGGGTTTCCGTGAGTATGAAGGAGCTGCCGGGAGTGGTGAAAAAAGATGATACCATCTTTTTAAATGACGGCCTTATCCAGCTGCGGGTCAATGAGGTCGAGGGCCTGAATATTCGCTGCACCGTTATGGTCGGCGGCCATCTGCAATCGAGAAAGGGAGTGAACATTCCCGGAATCGACCTGGGAATCAGCGCCTTTACCGCCCATGACCACGACTGCCTGCGCTTTGCCCTGGAAAACGGGGTGGACGCGGTGGGTCAATCCTTTGTCGGCAAGGCCCAGGATATTAAAGATGTCCGGGCGGCGGCGGCTGAAATGGGGTTTTCACCCTTTATTATCGCCAAGATTGAGCGGGCCGGGGTCAGCGAAAAAATTGATGAAATCCTGGCAGTTGCCGATGGTATAATGGTGGCCAGAGGTGATCTCGGGGTAGAGATTCCCATTGAACGCATCGCTATGGAACAGAAGTTCCTTACCTCCCGCGCCAACTTTTTCGGCCGGCCGGTGATCACCGCCACCCAGATGATCGAATCCATGACCCACAACCGCCGGCCGACAAGGGCCGAGGCCACCGATGTTGCCAATGCCATTCTTGACGGCACCGACTGCGTCATGCTGTCGGAAGAGTCGGCCATGGGTGATTATCCCCTGGAATCCGTGGAAATGCTGGCCAAAATCGCCGCAGCCACGGAACCGCACAGGGGACGGTATGGCTCTGCTTCCACCCCGAAAGCACAGGCGGCAGAGGGCTTCCCCAACGGTGTTGACCTCATTGCGGAGAGTATTGAAAATATCCTGGCCCAAATTGATTCATCGGCCGCCGTTCTCGCGCCAACCGCCAGCGGCGCTACGGCCAGAAGCCTGACCAGGTTCAGACTGCCAAAGTGGATATTGGCCGTGAGTTCATCTGAAAAAACCTGCCGTGAGCTTATGTTCTCCTACGGGGTATATCCAATTCTGGAAAAGGAGCATCCGCACGACTGGACAACTTATGGCCGCCGCTGCGCGAAAGAACATGCCCTGGCGGGCAGTTTTATTATCCAGACAGAGGGCCCCTCGCCGGAGCATCCTAAAATCAACCATAAAATGGAGATTATCGCGCTCTCAGTCAATTAACTTATTAAGTGGAGCTTATTTTGGCAGGAAGCAGCGGGGTATTCAACTCCAAGTTGGCATGGGAACCCCTTTTATAATGTACCAGGTATAAAGTCCTCGCCATCAAACGGATTCAGACAGACGCTGAACGGCGCGCTCCTGATCCTGGGCGTTATACCTCAAGCAATTCAAATTTGGCCATGAATGACGATATAATCGAAAATATAAAATTATTACTTCGTCAAATTTCTT
>DRPV01000223.1 GCA_011330685.1 Desulfobacterales bacterium | reverse complement strand
TTGCCCTAAACTGTGAGCTGTAACCGTTCAGGAAAGCGAAGACTCCGGATGTGCCCCAGGTTCGTTCGTTTTGACCTCCGAGTCTGTACTCCCTGTACGTGAGGAGGGCAAAACGGACGAAGATGGGGTGCAGCTGAATGGTTACGTTAATCATTTTATATGAAAGCCGGGGCAAGACCAGCACTCTTGGCGCAATGGCTGCTTTTTTTGTTGTACATTCAGGCAATATTATGTGATATAATTAGAAAAATGAATAATTGCGGGGGAGGGTGATATGGCTAAAAAAATGCGCCTTGGCGAAATACTGGTTCACAAGAAACTGGCCAAAATAGAGGATATTGATGAGGCGGTACGGATTCAGGTGGGCGGTAATCGCCGTCTGGGCTATATCCTCATCAAAATGGGAGTGATCAGCGACGATCAACTGATGGATATTCTCTCCGCTCAGTTGGATGTGCCGATTATCCGAATTGACGATGAGTTCTCGCCCGAGGTCAAGGGGGCTATTCCCCGTTACCTCTGTCAGAAATATACGGTACTGCCCATTGCCAAAGGGGGTAATAATATACTTAATCTGGCCATGGTTGATCCCTCTGACGATGATGCCATCAAGGATATTGAGGGCTATACCGGCATGGTGGTCAAGCCCATGCTGGCCAGGGAAAAGGATATCTCTCAGGCCATCAGCGCTCATATTCCCTTTTCGATTCGTGACGTTTTCAACCCCCAGATCTATGGCCGCGCCACCCGGATAATCTCACTCATTGCCTTGGTTTTGCTGGTGATCATCGGCATTGCCTCCTACCAGTATATCAAGGTGGAAAAATACGGCACCGTCTCGGTAATTGGCGATTCCAGAACCTTTAAAAACCATGATTTAATGGTGGGGGTTGAGGGTAACGGCAAGATTTCCCTGCTTGGTCACGGGGCCTATTCCAAGGGTTTTTATTCCGTTTCCTTTACCTCTGACGCTGCCCTGCGGGCCTTTCTGGAGCAGAAAAGGAAAAATTTTTCAGATAAGCAGTATGATTGGTTGAACTGGGTAATCAACAATCAACTGTCGGCCCATAAGCCCCGTTAATTTTGAGTTCCGGGACGACTGACAGCCCTGCCGCCGATTCTCTACCCGAGAGAATATGGCGCTATCTCTGGCCCCGGCCGGCGGCGGATGCTCCTTTGCTCCGCCGCGCTCTTTGGGCCGCCTTTCGGATTATTGCCGTGTTCTGGCGCGAATTTCAGCAGAATAATCTTCCCATGCGCTCCAGCGCCCTGACCTTTACCATTGTTCTTTCTCTCGTCCCCACTCTGGCCCTGGGAACAGCGGTCTTGAAGGGCCTGGGAGCCGGAGATCAGATGCGGCAGGCGGCCTTTCGTTTTGTTGATCAGATTGAGGAGCCGCTTGGGGCGCAG
Source organism: Desulfobacterales bacterium (assembly GCA_011330685.1). Lineage (GTDB taxonomy): Bacteria > Desulfobacterota > Desulfobulbia > Desulfobulbales > VMSU01 > JAADIV01. The sequence goes on along the minus strand of DRPV01000223.1, from coordinate 1,232 downwards.
TCTGCCCCGGCAAAGCAAGGGGACGGTACTAAGGTGCCTGCGGCCGCGACTGCCGAAGATCAGCAGATTGCCGGTCATCTTCATACCGCCGTGGCCAAAATTTTTGATTATGTTGACCGAACGGATTTTGCCGCCCTGGGGGCCTTTGGAATTATCGGCCTGGTCTTTGCCGTGTTAAGCGTATTGGGCCGCATTGAACAGGCCATGAACGTAATCTGGCAGGCCCGGCAGGGGCGGCCCTTTGGCCGTAAGCTCATGGACTATCTGGCTTTGATGATTTTGTTGCCGCTCAGCGTTAACCTCGGTTTTGCCACGGAGGCCATGCTCCAGAATCAGAACATTATTCAACGGATTGCCATTATCCTGCCCATTGCCTGGCTGGCGGCCTTCATCTTTAAATTGCTGCCCTTACTTATTGTTGTTGTTACCTTTTCCATTCTTTACCGCTTTCTGCCCAACGCCAGGGTCGGCATGTTTCCCGCCCTGATAGGCGGGGTCATGGGCGGGGTCAGCTGGTTTGTAATTCAGGCCGTTTATGTGCGCCTGCAGATCGGGGTCGCGAAATATAATGCCATTTACGGCTCCTTCGCCACCCTGCCCCTCTTTCTGCTCTGGCTGAATATTGCCTGGATTGTCTTTTTAGCCGGGGCCGAGTTTGCCTTTGCCTGCCAGACGTTCAGGGATTATGCCTGGCGGCGGCCCAGACTTAGTCCCTATAACCGTCTGGCCCTGGCCTTTGATCTCTTAGATGATATTTTCAACGATTTTTCCGCCCGGAAGCTCAGCACCACCGCCTCGCTGCATGAACGGCATAACCGCCATGACGAGAAGGTAATTGCCCAGGTTCTCGCCCTGCTTACCGCAGGCGGCCTGCTGCGCCGGGTGGAAGATGGTGATTCCTATGTCCCGGCGGCACCGCCGGCGGAGTTCACAGCCGGAGATGTGGTAAATATTATCTGGGGTGAAGAGGGCGGCGGCCATCCGCTGGCCGATCAGGCCCTGACGCAGGCCGCTCAAGGGCTGGCCTGGCCCCACCTTCCGGCACCCGCCCGCCTTGCCGCCGGCTGAATCTTCCCCACCCCTCAAAAAAATCATGGAATTAATCACAACTCATCTCCACGCCGATTTTGATGCCATGGCCGCCATGGTTGCCGTCCATCGTCTCTACCCGAAGGCGCTTATGGCCTTTCCCGGCTCGCAGGAAAAGAACGTTCGTGATTATATTAAGCAAT
>DRPV01000222.1 GCA_011330685.1 Desulfobacterales bacterium | reverse complement strand
TTGCCCTAAACTGTGAGCTGTAACCGTTCAGGAAAGCGAAGACTCCGGATGTGCCCCAGGTTCGTTCGTTTTGACCTCCGAGTCTGTACTCCCTGTACGTGAGGAGGGCAAAACGGACGAAGATGGGGTGCAGCTGAATGGTTACTAATTGTGAAGTAATATCCATGCCCGGTCATCGAGGCAGAACGAAACATGAAAGTCATGGTAAGGCCAATAGCCCTGGCAGGTGACTTTCATATTTAGGGAAGAGATTTCTGACATTTTTTCAGGCCTCGCTAAGAACGCAGGGTCGCCTTTAAACGGTCGGGATTTGTAAAAAAGTCGAGCGCGTCATAGATATTCCGGCAAAGGACATCCGCATTCATGATGGTCTCCGCCGCGGCGCCCTCCCGATGGATAACGGCAATCCCAAGGGCGGAGTGTTTCAGCATCAGACTGTCATTTCTGCCGTTACCGATACTGGCAACCTGTGAGCGGCCGATTTCTTCTATGTATTTCTTTTTACCTGTTATCTGATCGGCCTGTTTCATAATTTCAAGCCGGCAGGGAACATCTTTTAATTGTGCAGCAGCCAGGCCAAAAGTATCCGCAGTAATAATATGCAGCTGCATCTGGGCTGACAACGCGGTTAATATATCACCCACGCCTTTGATTAAAATCCCGTCCTCGGCGAGGGTACCGTTATAATCCATTACCAGGTATTCAATGGCAAGACTATCAAATCCTGGTATATCTAATGTAAACATATCTGCATCCTCCCTGAAATTTTCCTTGCATTATAACGGCTTTTTTGAAAAAATCCACCTTAGCTGTTCAGATGTAAACGATCAATAAACCACACTTTGAAGATGACCGCCCTCCGGGGTGTTGGCGCTCCATGAATTCAGACACGAATAAACCCAAAATCGGCAATGAAAACCACTAAAGTCACACCTTTGATTATCCCCATATTCATCACCCACGAAGGCTGTCCCCATCGCTGCGTATTCTGTAATCAGGAGCCAATCACCGGGCAGCACCATCAAATGGGGCCACGAGAGGTGGGGGATGAAATACGCAAATGGCTGCGGCGCTCTCCCGCCCATGGGCGCAAGGTTGAAACCGCCTTTTATGGCGGCAGCTTCACCGCCCTGCCCATATCAAGGCAACGGGAATTGCTCCAGGGAGTACAACCTTTTTTAGATTCCGGCCAGGTGCAGGCCATTCGTCTCTCCACCCGCCCTGATTATATTGACTCTCAACGCGCTGATTTTTTAAGCAGTTACGGGGTAGAAACCGTGGAATTAGGTATTCAGTCCATGTCCGATGATGTGCTGGCCGCCAGTAAAAGAGGACATAGCGTTGAGCAAAGCATAAGGGCAATTAATTGTTTAAGTGCCTCCAGGCTGCGGGTTGGGGTTCAGCTCTTACTGGGCCTGCCGGCGGAGACCATGCTCTCCACCCTGCGGGGTGTGCGGCGCTTAACGGCCATGAAAATAGATTTTGTCCGTCTCTATCCGGCCCTGGTCATTAAGGGCAGCGGCCTGGCAGCCCTATATCATCACCATAAATACCAACCCTTAAGTATGAACCAGACCATTGCCCTCACCGCCCGGATCACCTCTATTCTAAACCGGCATCATATACCGGTAATTCGTATAGGCCTGCCGGCCTCTAAGGAATTGGAGGATAATCTGTTAGCCGGCCCCTACCATCCAGCCCTTGGCGAAATGGTGGCCGCCCGCATATTTTTTAACCGGATTAGGAAAAAGCTACGCTCACTCCCCAAAGAGCCCTGGCAGTTAGCCATATCACAACGCGACCGCTCCATATTCTACGGCCAGAAAAAATGCAGCCTCCAGCGTTTACAGCACCTTGGTCTGCTTAGGGGTGGGGAAATAAAATTCAGCGATAATAATCAGCGCGGCTTGATAACTCTGCGGCCAGGCAATATGGTAAGCACCCCATAAACGCCCTGTTGCGCTTACATCTCAGATGTTTACCCGTGGGGATCAGGTAGTGTGGTTGCTCCCACAGACGATTATGGCGCTTTAAAGGCCTTAAAATAGACCCGCTTGGGGGCAGGATAGCCCTCTACCGTCAGTTGCGGATTATCTGCATCAATAAAATCTTCGTAGGATTCAAAGGTCATCCAGGCGGTACGGCGCTGTTCCTGGCTGGACATGGGATGAGAGCAGAAGAGTTCTACTTCGGTAAACCCGGCCCGCAGCAGCCAGTTTTGTAAACAGGCCGCGGTTGGCACAAAATAGGTGCCTGGTACCTTAGCATAACGCGCTGCCGGAAACAGAGCCACAGACTCCTCGCCGGGGATAGCCTGCGACTCCACAATAAGGCAGCCACCGGGGCGTAAGGCCGCCCTTATCTCCTTTAACATACCCAGCGGCGACAGCCGATGATAGATAATCCCCATGAGAAATATAACCTCAAAGGTCTCCGGGAAAAGACCTATATCCTCCACCCCGAAGGGTTCAATCGCCAAATTCGATAGACCAGCCATACCATTAAGGCTTTTAAAGGCATAATAATGTTGAAGATAAGGTTCAAAACCTAATACCAGCGCTGGAGAAGCAGCCGCCATCCTGAACATATAATAGCCATTGTTACAGCCAATATCGGCGATTACCTTACCCCGCAGGGGGGGTAAAACAGACTCCAGACGCCGCCATTTTCGTTCACTGCGCCACTCGGCGTCAATCTCAATCCCAAAAACCGAGAACGGCCCCTTACGCCAGGGCATGAACCGGCGCATAGCCTGATAAACAAGCTGGCGCTCGGCAGGGCTTAGTTCATCACTATCTCCGATCTTTACCACGTCGGCAGCCAAAGACAAGTGCCGGGCTCGAATAGCGCTCAGTGATTCATATGGTTCCCGAAAACGCAGAAACCCCTTTTTGTTCTGGCCCAGACGGCGCTTCATCTGGTCATGGAGGGTTTGAACCGCCTCTTGACGGGCCCGAGGCATAAAGGCAAGATATTCAGGCATCCCCGGCTACTCCTTCAAAGCGATAAACGATGAAAAATTAAACCATTGGAAGAAGGTCTCGATATGGCGGAAACCGGCCCGGCGCAGAAGTTCAACATTTTCCTGGTTGGAAAAGGGGATAAGGATGTTCTCAAGGGCCTCGCGTTTTTTAGCAATCTCTATTTCCGAATAGCCCTGCCGTCGTTTAAAATCAAGATAAAACTGTAGAAAAGCACGATTGAAGAGGGGATCATGGTTGATGGATTTCTCACTGACAATCAACACCGCACCAGGGGGCATAATGGCATAAAGGGCCCGGATAAAATCAAGCCTCATCATGGGACGAATAAACTGAAGGGTATAATTCATTATCACCGCCGCAGGTGAGCGCAGACTCAAATTCATTATATCAGCGCATTCAAAACGCAGCGTATCCCCCTTACCATACATCTCCGCCTTCAAACGGGCCTTTTTAATCATAGCGGCGGAGTTATCAATACCAATAAACTGCAGGTCTAAATGAGCGAGCTGACGGGCCAGTTCCATTAGACTGCTGCCGGTGGAACATCCCAGGTCATAAACCCGGCCGCCAGGCGTGAGAAAACGAGCCAGGAGTTGGGCCGTCATCCCGATTATCTCATTATAAAAGGGTATACTGCGGCCCAGCATATCATCAAAGACCTCGGCGACCCTGGCATTAAACTTAAAGTCGTCCACCGGCGCAGCCCCGTCATTAAAAAGCGTATCGGCAGCCATTAAAATCTTATTCTTTGCTCAGCTGGTAAATCAGGGTTAGGGCGATAGAGTAAAATCATGTGGCCTATTACCTGCACCACTGCCGACCCGCTGGCGGAACTGACTATTGCTGCCGCCTCCTGACGTTCCAGAGGGCAGTTATTCTGGATCTTGATCTTGATTAATTCCCGTTTACGCAAAACATCATTAATGGCGGCCAGTACGGAATCAGCCGCCCCTTCCCGGCCCAGCATGGCAAGAGGCGAGAGGTGATGCCCCAAGGCGCGCAACTGACGGGCCTCTTTTTTATTAATCACGGTATTGGTTGGACGCTTTTTTTTGCTTTTCATTTTTTGTATTAAACCGAGTTATATTTAAGCCGAATGGTAATTTTATACCGGAAAATAGATGCAGGAATATAATTTAGATGGATTACCGGTAATGGTTCCTAAAAAACATTAGAGACAATCCGCGCTCCCCCTACCCAGGTGCCGATCATCGAACCGAATCCCGGCAGCAGAAAGGCCATTAAGACCTTAAGTAATTTATTGCGCCACCAGCCGCGCCAGGTTCCCATATCCTCCAGCACGGTCTCAAACTCCTTTACCACCGGCGGTCTGACCATTACCTGAATAAAGGCCGTCACGTATCCAGCTCCAATCACCGGGGTAAGACTGGTAATAGGAGCGGCGGCAAAGGCCCCTAAAATTGTCCAGGGGTGAGCCAGAGCAAGGGCGGCACCGATGGCCGAAGGAATACCGTTGGCCAGTATCCAGTAAATAATATTTGCCCCGGCCGCCGCCCCGCCCTTATGCCAGCCGATAAAGGCAATGGAGGCAATAATCACGGCGGGTATTGACCAGCCCAAGACCTTCCACAGGACTGAAATCGGCGGAATACTGTCTATATCAGCTAATTGAGCGCTACGATCCTCATGGAGGGCCTTCACCGTCCCCTCAAGATGTCCGGCACCAACCACCGCCACCAGTTTCTTACCCTCAGCGGCCTTTATTTTTTCGGCCAGAAAGGTGTCACGCTCATCAATAATTACCCTTTTCAGTTCTGGCAGACTTTCGCCCAGTTCATTCAACAGTTCAGTCAGAACATCCTGCTTCTTCAATTCAGCCAGCTTTTCTTCACTGAGCTCGGTGTTATCAAAGAGGCTGGCGGCAAGGTTGGCCAGCAGATAACTTTTCTTCCAAAAAGAGGTGGCCCGCCAGGCCCGGCGCAAAGTAACCCGGGCCTCACGATCACAGAGGGCGACAGGAATATTTTTATCCTGAGCCGCCTGGGCCGCCTCAATCAGTTCCGAACCCGGCATAACCCCTAACTGTGCCCCCATCTTCTTCTGATATGAGGCTAAAATAAGATTGACGACCAGAGTTGACAGTTGTTTCCGGCGGATAATCTGTTTAAGATCCATGGATTCCCAACGCTGCTTTTTGGCCAGCGAATCATAACGTTTTTGATCCAGTTCAATACATACACAATCCGGCCGTTCCTGTTCTATAACCCGACGTACCAGTTCCGCTGATTTTTGCGAGACATGAGCGGTACCAACCAGGATAATCCGGCGCCCGCCCAATTGTACTATCCGAACCTCTGGCGGATATGTACCCTCAACCTCTGAATTATTTTGCATAAAGACTCCCGGAACCCTGTGGTTCATATCTTATTGTCACATCCATGCCCGACCTTTCAGGCACAAAAAATAGCGTAGACTTTGAACAATGAAAACAAAAAATTCAATGTTTTATATCACTTGACAAAGATTCTCAAAAGATTAAAATATTCCGTAACACCTTGTGGTACCTATAAATCTTAAAGGAGACTTTATCCATGAAAAATTACTTTTTGGTTATGTGCGCTGCCTTTTTCCTCTTTGTCTCATCAAGTATGGCTCTATCCAGTCCGTTAAAACGCTACGATCCGGCAACCAAGACCTGCCGTATATTTACCCATGCCACCCTCTGGGAGGGTTACAAGGTCTTTGTAAATAACTGCAAGGTCTGTCATCATCGAGGCAATAAACAGGGGGCCAAATTCCTCTACACCGAATCCAAGGTACGTAAAGCATGGAACCGCGTATTTGCTGAAAGATACCCGATATGCGCTAAAAACGGCAGCTGGAGTAATCTTTCCAAAGAACAGATCGCCCGGCTAAATGATTACCTTTATAAAAATGCCGCTGACACCTATGATCCTTACGACGCAACAGACTGCGGCTGATAAGACCGTCACTTCCCGGTCGGGAAGAAAAAAGGATACTGTTCAGCCAAGGCAACAAATTGCCCTTAACTGTGAGCTGTAACCGTTCAGATGTGCTCCAGGTTCGTTCGTTTTGGCCACCGAGTCTGTACACCCCGTACGTGAGGTGGACAGGTAAGCGTAGACTCCGAAACGGACGAAAATGGGGTGCAGCTGAACGGTTACGAAAAAAGGATACCAACATTGTATAAGCTCTCCGTGAACGCCCCGGTTAGATAGAAGGGCGTGAGCGAGCAAAACCATTTATGACGGGCACGAGTTAACGGTTAGTTAGGATCTGCCCAGACAATAAGGCGATTAATAGATAATGGAATACAAAACCGGCAGTATTGGCCGTATATTTACCATTCGCTTTGACGACGGCGATGATTTCCTTGGTTCTCTCTCAGCCCTGGCCGAGAAAGAAAATATCAAGGCCGCCTGGTTCAATATAATCGGCGGGCTGCGTCAGGCCGAGGTCGTTACCGGCCCGAAGGAGGCCACCATGCCTCCTGATCCGGTTTGGGCCACAGTTGATGAACCGCAAGAGGTTATCGGAATCGGCAGCCTGTTCCGGGATGAAAACAATATCCCTAAAATCCATCTCCATACCGCCCTGGGGCATCATGGCAGAACAATGACCGTCTGCGTCCGCAGCGGAACAAAGACCTATCTGATATTAGAAGTTTATCTTATTGAGATTAATGACATAAATGCCAGTCGGCCATGGTTTCCGGCCGGTGGCTTTAATCGCTTGACTTTCACTTAATTTAAAAACAACTGCAGATAAATAAAAAGGCTAATGTTTAGCAATAAAACATTAGCCTTTTCTGTATACTAATACGTAAATACAGTAGTAAAATTTGCCGGACTTATTTAATTATCACTATCCTCGTCACTATCCTCACGATAATTAACCAATTCAAGAATCGCCATGGGAGCGGCATCACCAATCCGGTTACCGGTTTGAATGATCCGGGTATAACCACCATTTCTATCCATATACTCATCCCGCAAGGTATCAAAGAGCTTGGCAACTATCAACTTATCCTTGATAAAGGCCAGGGCCTGGCGGCGGGCATGCAGATCACCGCGTTTTGCCAGAGTAATCATCTTCTCAGCAACCCTGCGTACCTCCTTTGCCTTGGGAGTGGTAGTAACTATCCTCTCATACTCCAGCAAAGAAGTAACCATATTTCTAACCATTGCCCGGCGGTGGGAAGTGGTGCGTCCCAAACGTCTTCCAGCTTTTCCGTGTCTCATTATCTTATAACCTCTTGATGTGGCTTTATGCCCTAATTTTCCGTAGAATCGTCCTGGGGCGGCTCCCAGCCTTCAAGCTTCATCCCCAGGGTCAACTGCATTTCAGCCAATAATTTTTTGATTTCATTGAGGGATTTGCGCCCAAAGTTCTTAGTCTTGAGCATTTCCGCCTCAGTTTTCTGAACCAATTCCCCAATATAATTCAACTCCGCGTTGCGCAGACAATTGGCTGAACGTACTGACAGTTCAAGATCTTCAACACTCCTGAAGAGATTTTCATTGGAGGGAATATTAGAAGTATCTTCCACCAATTCGGCCTCAGGCTCGACATTATCTTCATCAAAATTGATAAAAATCTGCATTTGCGCCTTCATTATCTTGGCGGCGTAGGCCAAGGCGTTTTCAGGCGTAATACTGCCATCCGTATGAATTTCCATGGCCAGTTTATCGTAATCAGTTCTCTGACCAACCCGAGCCTGAGTCACGATAATTTTGACCTTTTGAATGGGGGAGAAAATAGCGTCAATGGGGAAGGCATCAACCGGCATATCTTCCGTTTTGTTATTTTCAGAAGGACTGTAGCCCTTACCCCATCTCACCTGAAATTCGGCGACAAAACGGCCGCCCTCACCAGTGATAGTACATATATGCTGTTCTGGATTCATCACCTCAACCCGGCCGTCAGGAGAAATGATATCCGCTGCTGTAACCGGCCCGCTCTCAGTTTTTTCAATTTTAATAACTGTCGGCTCAGATGATTTCAAATGCAGACGCACCTCTTTGAGATTCAAGATAATCTCGGTAACGTCCTCAAGTATGCCAGGTAAAATGGCATACTCATGATCAGCGCCCTCTATCTTAACAGAGGTAATCGCGGCACCCTGAATAGAGGACAGCATAACCCGCCGCAAGGAATTACCCACGGTAGTAGCAAAACCTCTCTCTAAGGGCTGGCAGGAAAATTTACCATAGCGCTCGGTATGAGTTGCCGGATCAAGATCAAGTCTTTCCGGTAAAATCAACTCTGTCCAGTTACGATAGAATGGATCTGAATCCAGCTGTATATTATTCTCAGTCTCAGTCATAATCTTTTTTATATATGATCGTAACCAGCAACTTTCGTGTTACTGATATAATCATTCATAGTTAGTTGTGCCCAGATAAGGCCTAACATTTATTTAGAGTAAAGCTCAACGATAAGATTTTCCTGAATAGGCATGGTAATTTCTTCACGATTGGGTAAAGCCTGTACTGTGCCCACATATTTGTCCTTATCCAGCTTCAGCCAGCTGGGAACACCACGACGAACCACCGCGCTAAGACTGTCATTTAAGGCTTCAATTTTACGACTTTTCTCTTTGACGGTGATCTCATCATTAACGGAAACCAAAAATGATGGGATATTCGTTTTACGGCCATTAACTAAAAAGTGATTATGACGCAAGAGCTGACGAGCCTGATTACGTGAAGAAGCCAGGCCAAGACGATAAATAACATTATCAAGACGGCGCTCTAATAAAACAAGTAGATTCTCACCGGTTACGCCCTTAGCTTGATCTGCCATTACAAAATACTTGTGAAACTGCCCTTCCAACATGCCATACATTCTTCTTACTTTCTGCTTCTCCCGCAGCTGAATGGCATAATCTGACATTTTACGCATCCGGGCCTGGCCGTGCTGCCCCGGGGCATAAGACCGCCTTTCAAAGGCGCATTTGTCGGAATAACACCGATCACCCTTGAGAAAAAGCTTTATTTGCTCACGTCTGCATTGACGACAAAGAGCACCAGTATATCTTGCCAATGTACTTCCTCCTAATTTATTAGGTAAATCAGAACCAATAGATTTTAATTCAAGCTCAAGGGCACTTAAACCCTTCTTCTCTTAGGCGGCTTACAGCCATTATGGGGAATTGGGGTTACATCACAAATCCTGCTAACCTCAAGGCCAACCTGTTGCAGAGCCCGCAGAGCCGCATCACGGCCAGGGCCGGGACCGGTTATATTTACTTCAACCTTGCGCATTCCGTGATCCATGGCCTTTCTGGCCGCGGTTTCAACAGCACTTTGAGCCGCAAAAGGCGTACTTTTCCTTGATCCCTTAAAGCCCAGACAGCCGGAACTCGACCAGGAAACGGCATTACCCTGCTTATCAGCAAAGGTCACCAGTGTATTATTAAAGGTGGATTTAATACTGACAATCCCCTCTGGAATATTTTTCTTCTCTCTTGCTTTGGTACGTCTTTTCGGACCTGCCATCCTTTTCTCCTAAGACTAAAATATTTCTAATTTCGACTACTTACGACCACCAACACGTCTCGGTCCCTTCCTGGTTCTGGCGTTGGTGCTGGTTCGCTGACCACGACACGGCAGACCCTTACGATGACGAAGACCTCGATATGATCCGAGATCCATCATCCTTTTTATATCCATTGCAACCTCACGGCGCCGATCACCTTCCACCGTATAATCAGTTTCTATAACTTTTCTGATTGAGGCAACCTGATTATCATCAAGGTTATCGCTGTTAAAATTAAAATCGATATTAACGGCCTGTAAAATCTTACGAGCCGTTGTTCTGCCTATACCATGGATATAGGTCAGAGCAATTTCCATATGCTTATTTCTCGGTAAATCAACACCTGCTATACGTGCCAAGATGATACTCCCAATTTGAATTTTATCTTGTCAACCCTATGGGCCATGCTTACGGCCTTAGAAATTATCCCTGGCGTTGTTTATGTTTCTTAATTTTGCAGGAAACACGTACCACACCCTTTCTTTTAAAAACCTTACAGTCGCTGCATATTTTTTTGACTGATGCTCTTACTTTCATACTGTATTCCGCCTTTCAAATATTAATAGCTTTAACATCGAATTACTGATTATATAAAATGGTAACATCAATACATAATGAGAATTGTTCGACATTATGCCAAGAAGCAACCATAAACACCGAGATATAACCGTTAAGCACTACCCCATTCATAATTAGAACTTCAACGCATAATGCCTCTATGCTCAAGAAGGACTAAATGCGGGGTATTGCTGAAGAGTTACCAGGTTTTAATAAAGGATAATTATTTCCCCTTACCTCTAAAGACGATTCTCCCCCGGGACAGATCATAAGGCGATAATTCAACCGTTACCTTATCACCAGGCAGTATCTTGATATAATGCATACGCATCTTACCAGAAATATGAGCCAGAACCTTGTGTCCATTCTCAAGCTCAACCCTGAACATCGCGTTGGGCAATGGTTCTAAAATCGAACCTTCTACCTGTATAGCCTCTTCCTTTGCCATGTTTAAAAAACCACCGTCTTATATTAATTTTTTTGTGATAATATCGGCACTTAGAACCAGAGGATCACCCTCTGTAACCGCCACTGAATGCTCAAAATGAGCCGAATCACTTTTGTCGGCTGTGATTACCGTCCAGCCGTCACCAAGAATCTTGACATTGGAAGTTCCCACATTAACCATGGGTTCAATGGCAATTACCATACCAGGCAGAAGCCGCGGGCTGCGCCCCTTTCTATGGTAGTTTGGAACCTCTGGAGCCTCATGAAGATGGGTTCCGATTCCATGCCCGACAAATTGTTTAACCACATGAAAGTTATTCTTTTCAACATGACGCTGGACAGCCTGCGAAACATCGGAGATTCGCTTACCAGGCCGCACCTGCTCAATCGCAAAGTTTAAGGAATCCCTCGTTACCTGTAACAGCCGACGACGAGATTTACTAACATCACCAAGGGCAATACTAACCGCCGCGTCACCGTAATAGCCCTTATAGTTGACCCCAAAATCAATGCTTACGATATCGCCGTCCCTGACCAGTACCTTCTTGGAAGGAATACCATGCACAACCTGCTCGTTTAATGAGACACAAAGACTGGCAGGGTAACCTCGATACCCCTTAAAGGCCGGGGTGGAGCCATTATCAAGCGCATAGGCCTCGGCTATTTTGTCCAGTTTCCAGGTGCTGAGACCAGGTTTTATAGACTGCTGAATACAGTTAAGGGCTCCGGCAACTATCTGATTAGCCCGAGCCATCAAGGCAATCTCTTCAGCGGTCTTAATAGTTATTGCTGTCATTAAACATCCCGTAGAATATTTAACGGGAACCTATTTTACCGCTTTTCAAAAAGCCGTCATAATTACGCATAACAGTGTAAGATTCAATCTGGCTGATGGTATCAATGGCAACCTGGACAACAATAAGTAAGGCCGTACCACCGAAATAAAACGGTACATTTAATTTACTGATCAGAATCGTTGGCAATACACAGACCAAAGATACATATATAGCACCAATTACAGTAAGACGCACCATAACCTTATCGAGAAAATCAGAGGTTCGTTTACCGGGGCGAATTCCAGGAATAAATCCACCGTTTTTCTTTAAATTTTCTGCCACATCAACGGGATTAAAGGTTACCGCTGTATAAAAGAAACAGAAGAATACAATCATAATGACATAAAGTACAGTATGCCAGAAACTACCCCAGGCCAGAATCGCCGACAGGCGCTGTACCCAGTCAATCTTTATAAAACCACCGATTGTCGCGGGAAACATCATAATTGAGGAGGCGAAAATAGGCGGTATAACCCCTGACATATTAATTTTCAGAGGCAAATGGGATCGTTGACCACCATACATCTGCCTGCCGACCATACGTTTAGCGTATTGGATTGGAATTCGGCGTTCAGCCGTCTCCACATAAATAATAAACCAGACAACCCCGGCCATCATCACCAATAAGATAGGCATCATAATGAGAGTCATCTCGCCAGCCGAGGCCATTTTAATCGTATTAACCACTGCCGAAGGCATTCTGGCAACAATACCGGCAAAGATAATGAGTGAAATACCGTTACCAATTCCCCGCTCGGTCATCTGCTCACCAAGCCACATAATAAAACAGGTACCAGCGGTAAGGGTAATTACGGTCATTATCCGAAATGACCAGCCGGGGGTAATAACAATCATGGCGTTTCCACTGGGAGCCGCCATACTTTCAAGGCCTATACTTATAAAAGTCGCCTGTATCAGACTCAAAACCACAGTCGCGTAACGAGTGTATTGCGTGATTTTACGGGTACCGGCTTCCCCCTCTTTCTGCAGAGCCTCAATGGACGGCACCACAACAGCGAGGAGCTGAAAAATAATTGAGGCACTGATGTAGGGCATAATCCCCAGGGCAAAGATAGAAAAATTCTTCAAGGCCCCGCCGGAAAACATATTGAACATGCCAAATATAGTACCGGCATTCTTGGCAAAAAAAGCACCAAGGGCTTGACCGTTTATACCTGGAGTAGGTATCTGCACCCCCATCCGGTAAACAGCCAGCATCAACAAGGTAAATATGATGCGTCTTTTCAGCTCCGGAATTCTTGCCGCACCCTGCAGGCCTCCTGGCATGTCTTATTCCTCAACCTTGCCGCCGGCAGCTTCTATCTTCTGGCGGGCTGTAGCGCTGGTTCGATCAACCTTAATCGTCAATTTCTTACTGATATCGCCATTACCAAGAAGCTTAACCTGAGAGTATTTGCGGCCGATAAGACCTTTTTCCAACAGCGCCTGCCGATCAACAACAGCCCCATCATCAAATTTCTCAAGAGCATCAACATTAATTACCGCGAATCGGCTCTTAAAGATATTGGTAAATCCACGTTTGGGGAGACGGCGGTGTAACGGCATCTGACCACCTTCAAAACCGGGCCTGATACTACTGCCGGAACGTGATTTATATCCATTTTCGCCCCGGGCGGCGGTTTTTCCATGCCCGCTTCCCTGGCCGCGCCCCAATCTCTTTTTTTGTTTAGTCGAACCCGGCTGAGGTGATAAATTACTAAGCGTTAACATATTTAATCCTCCACCTTGACAAGATGCTGAACCTTACGGATCATACCCTGTATTTCAGGTGTATTTTTACGAATCACAGTTTTATTGGTCTTAGTCAGCCCAAGCCCAATAAGGGTCGCCCGGATCTTACGCGGGCTGCCAATACAACTCTTTTTTAAAGTAACCTTAACCTGATTGTCCATACTGTCTTCCTTGTATAACCCACCCCGAATAAACCGGAAAGGAATAAAAAAATAACATCATTAGTCAGCTGTATCAAAATCCATCACATAATACCTGGCTTAACTGATGCTTAGTTTTATGTATGCCGCGCTCTTACTTGCTGATAATATCACTGGCATCCTTACCCCGTATCGCAGCAATCTGCTCAGGTGTCCGCAGACTCCGCAGACCTTGAAGAGTAGCCTTAACCAGGTTATGAGGATTATGAGAACCAAGACACTTGGTCAGGATATTATGAACTCCGGCGGCTTCAAGCACCGCTCTTACCGCACCACCGGCAATAACTCCGGTACCGGGAGATGCCGGTTTCAACAGAACCCGGCCGGCACCATATTTACCTTTAATCTCGTGAGGTATGGTAGTTTCGTAGACAGCAACCTTTCCCATATCTTTTTTAGCTCTTTCAACGCCCTTGCGAATGGCCTCAGGAACTAAATTGGCCTTACCGAGACCGTAACCGACATTACCCTGTCCATCACCAACCACGACTATGGCGCTGAAACTAAAACGACGACCACCCTTAACAACCTTAGCTACCCGGTTGATATAGACAATTTTTTCTATGAGCTGGTCGTCTTTATCTTTATTAAACTGTGCCAAGGATTTCTCCTCCCTTAAAATTAAAGCTGACTATTTGACTAAAATACCAGGCCACCTTCACGTGCACCTTCAGACAGAGCCTTGACCCGGCCGTGATATATATATCCGCCCCGGTCAAAAACTACCTTTTCGATGCCGTTAGCCTTGGCCATAGCGGCAAGAAGGATACCGACTTTATTAGCTTTATCGACTTTACCTGCGATATCGGCCTCACTTATCTCTTTGACCATTGACGATGCTGAAGCCAGCGTGTGCCCCTTAGTATCATCAATAATCTGAGCATAAATATGCTTGGAGCTCTTATATACCCTTAAACGCGGCCTCTCGGAAGTTCCCACTACCTTTTTCCTGATCCGCCTTACTCTTTTTTGCCTTGCGACAATTTTATTATCTGTTCTCGCCATCTTATCCGCCCCGCTTATTTCTTACCAGCGGCCTTACCGACCTTTCTGGCTATATATTCATTTTCGTAACGAATCCCCTTGCCCTTATAGGGTTCAGGCTTACGAATTTCTCTAATCTTGGCCGCGGTCTCACCGAGTTGCTCATTATTAATGGACTCTAAAACAATATCGTTGCCATTAATAGTGGCCTTAACGTCATCAGGCAGCATAAAGTCAACCGGGTTAGAGAATCCCACATTCAGAACCAATTTCTGCCCGGCCAGCTTGACCTTATAACCAACTCCCTCAACCTGCAGAGTCTTCTTAAAGCCCTTCTCCGTACCGATAATCATATTATTGACTAACGTCCGGCTCATACCGCAAAAGGCATTAGTTCTCTTACTCGCGTCGGCACCCTTAACAAGCAGGGTATTACCATCCGCCACAATTTCAATCTCTGGCCGTAACTGTCTTTCCAATGTCCCTTTCGGGCCGGTCACCTTAATATAACCGCCGTTAATATCACATTTTACGCCATTGGGGACGGTGATAGCCTTATTGCCAATCCTGGACATTTCTTATCTCCAATCAATCGTTATAATTTATTTACCAGACTTCACAGATAATCTCGCCGCCGATCTTCTTCGACCTGGCCTGCCGACCACTGATAATTCCCTGCGAAGTTGAGACAATGGAGATGCCAAGACCACTCATTACGGCTGGTATTTCGTGATGAGAGGCATATACCCGGCGTCCAGGTTTACTTACCCGGCGTAATCCGGTGATAACCCGATTACCGTTGCCATCATATTTAAGATCAATACGCAGAGTATTCTGCGGCCCCTTCTCAACCACCACCTCAAAGGCATTAATATAGCCTTCATTCTGCATGATCTGGGCGACGTGGTGTTTCATTTTAGAATAGGGCATATCAACCGACTGAAAATGCACCATACCGGCATTTCTAATTCTCGTAAGCATATCTGCCACAGGATCACTCATCGACATGGAACTGACTCCTTATTTGCCTGAACAACGGCACTTAATAACCAGCGGCAAACCGCCGCCAATATAATCATAATTCGTAACTATTAAGAAAGGGGGGGGGAGAATCTACCAGCTTGATTTAGTTACCCCGGTAACCTCACCTTTATTAGCGAGACTACGAAAACATATACGACATATACCGAACTTACGGATAAATCCCCGGGGCCGCCCACATAATGGGCAACGATTATAGGCCCGGACTTTAAACTTCGGAGTATTCTGACTCTTTGCGATTATGGATTTTTTTGCCACTTTAAACCTCTAGGTCTTCGTTATTTACGGAAAGGCATTCCGAGTGTACGTAACAGAAAAAGCCCTTCGGCATCCGTTTTGGCACTGGTACCTATAACAATATTTAAACCTTTAATCTTATCAATCTTGTCGTAATCAATTTCAGTAAAAATAATCTCTTCCTTGATCCCCATGGCGTAATTACCACGGCCATCAAAGGACTTGGGAGAAATTCCCCGGAAATCTCTTACCCTTGGTAAGGCAATATTTACTAATTTCGCGAGAAAATCGTACATTTTATCCCCACGTAATGTAACCCGACAGCCAATTGGTACGCCAGCCCGCAACTTAAAACCGGCAATAGCCTTTTTGGCTCTGGTTACAACGGCCTTCTGACCGGCAATCCGGGTGAGCTCATCAACCGCCCCATCCATCATTTTGGGGTTCTGAACTGCCTCGCCAAGCCCCATATTAAGGACAATCTTAGTCAGCTTGGGAGCCTCCATAACCGATTTATACCCAAATTCAGACATCAGTTTGGGAACACTATCATTTTTATAATTTTCCTGCAAAGTAGCCATTAAACTCTCCTTAAAGAGGCACGGTTTTATTTATCAACCGGCTCTCCGCATTTTTTACAGATCCTGACCTTGCTGCCATCTTCCAACATCTTACGGCCAACCCGACTGGTCTTGGTACATTTTGGACAAATCAACATCAGATTTGAGAGCTGAAGCAAAGCTTCCTTATCAATTATTCCACCCTGCTGTACCGCCTGATTGGGTTTCGTATGGCGTTTAATCATATTAACCTTCTCAACTATCGCCCGGCCCTGCTTACGGTCAACGCGCAGCACCTTGCCTACCCGCCCTTTGTCCTTACCGGCAATTACCTCAACCTGATCGTTACTCTTTATATGATATGCGCAATGCATCTTAACCTGCCTCTTGAGAATTTTGGATGTCCAAGCCCTTATAAAACTTCCGGGGCTAATGATATAATTTTCATGTAACCGCCAGCCCGTAATTCGCGGGCTACCGGGCCAAAGATACGGGTGCCGACGGGTTCACCATTCTGGCCGAGAAGAACTGCTGAGTTCTCATCAAACTTTAAAGTGGAGTCATCCGAGCGCCGAATCTGCTTCGCGGTTCTGACTACCACGGCCTTCATCACATCACCCTTCTTAACCTTGGAGTTCGGGATGGCCTCCTTGACGGTTACTACTATAACGTCACCGATACTGGCATACCGACGCTTAGAGCCGCCAAGCACCTTAATGCATAAAACTTTCCTGGCACCGGAATTATCCGCCACATTTAATACACTTTCACTCTGAATCATGACTTATAACCATGTCTTTATCTGAAACCGCCTTCAATGCGGCGGAAATAGCAGATTATTAATTCAATAAAAAAAGCTCAAAGAGCCTATAGTTAGGGGCGCTTAAAAAAAGCTTAAGCCGCCTTTTCAATAATCTCCCGCAAGCGCCATCTCTTGTTTTTACTCAAAGGCTTACATTCTTCAATAAGAACCTGATCACCAATTGCGCAGCTGTTCTGCGGATCATCAGCCATATATTTCTTGTGGAGACGCATCATCTTGCCGTATAATTTATGACGGACAATACGCTGCGTGAGTACTACTATGCTGTTAGTCATTTTATTGCTAACAACGACCCCGGTTAGTGTCTTTCTGGCCTTTTTTATCTCTGTCATTTCCTATCCACTATATATAAATTACTGGTAACTGTTTAGGTAGATGCCTAAAAGTAACAATAACCACTATACTGTAAGTTTTTCTCAGGCAGCCGCAGCGGCCAGCTTCCTCTCGGAACGTGCAGTATTGATCCTGGCAATATCTTTGCGCAGACTCTTGAGTTTAGAGGTATCTTCGAGCTGCCTGATACCATGCTGAAACTTCATTCTAAAAAGTTCCTCGGCAATATTTTCGCCTTTAGTCACCAAATCTTCATCACTAAGTGACCGAATATCTGTCATTTTCATAGGGTATTTTCCTTCTCAATTATTTTAGTGGCAAAAGGAAATTTACTACTGGCAAGCGCCAAGGCCTTCCTGGCAAGTTCAGCATCAACCCCGGTGAGCTCATAGAGAATTTTACCAGGTTTAATAATCGCCACCCAGCCCTCGGGTGCACCCTTACCCTTACCCATACGAGTTTCAGCCGGTTTAGAGGTTATAGGCTTCGAGGGGAAGATCCTGATCCACATCTTACCGCCGCGCTTGATTTTACGATTAATGGCAATACGGCCAGCCTCGATCTGCTGGGCGCTTAACTTCCCGCAGTCAACAGCCTTTAAGCCAAATTCACCGAATGAGAGACTGGAGCCGCGCTGTGCTGCGCCACGCATTCTCCCCTTAAACTGTTTTCTATGTTTTACCTTAGCTGGACTAAGCATTTTATATTACCGCCCTTATACCTGAGGTTGTTCGGTTTCAGGAAGAACCTCACCATTAAATATCCACACCTTAACACCGATGATTCCATAGGTGGTCAAGGATTCCGCCACACCATAATCAATATCAGCCCGAAGGGTATGCAGAGGAACTCTGCCCTCATGATGCCACTCACGACGCGACATCTCAGCTCCCCCCAATCTTCCAGAGCAGGCTACCTTAATACCTTTCGCGCCAAACTTCAAGGCCATATTAACGGCTTTTTTCATCGCTCGTCGAAAGGCAATACGTCTTTCAAGCTGATTAGCAATATTTTCAGCCACTAACTGCGCGTCGGCCTCAGGACGGCGAACCTCCTGAATATCAACCACACAGGGGTGATTAACCAGTTTCTCAAGTTCCGCCTTCAGGATCTCAATCTCGGCACCCTTCTTGCCGATGACTATACCAGGCCGGGCCGTAAAAAGTTTTATCCTGATCTTATCACCGGTACGGGCAATTTTGATCTTTGAAAGCCCGGCATGATAAAGCCGCTTTTTCAAAAACTTTCTTAACTTCTGGTCTTCAAGCAGATACTTGGAATAATCTTTTCCCGCGTACCAGTTAGATTCCCAAGTTCTGACAATATTAAGGCGTAAACCGATTGGATTAACTTTATGGCCCAAAACCTTCCTCCATTTTTCTTACTGAGAGACTTTATTTCCCGCAGAGAGAGATTATTATTGTTCATCAAGAATAACGGTAATATGACTGCTTCTTTTGAGGATTCTACCGGCACGCCCCATGGCCCGCGGTCGAATTCTCTTCAGCATAGTACCGCCATCGACAAAAATCTTTTTCACATATAATGTATCAATATCAATAGCTTCATTCTGGCTCGCGTTGGCTACGGCTGACTCTAAAAGCTTCCGGATTATACGCGCCCCTTTTTTAGGCATAAACCGCAGAGTATTAATGGCCGTCTCGGCGTCCTTACCCCGCACCAGATCGGCAATTAAACGGGCCTTCTGGGGAGAAATTCTGGTTCCTTTTAACACTGCTTTAGCTTCCATCTTCTAACTCCTGTACCCGTTTATTATTTCTTGCCCTTCTTACCGCCGGCATGGCCATAAAAGGTTCTGGTAGGGGAATACTCACCAAGCTTCTGACCAACCATGTTCTCCGTTACAAAAACCGGAATAAACTTTTTACCATTATGAACAGCAAAGGTCAGCCCCACCATTTCAGGGAATATATCTGATCGTCTGGACCAGGTTTTAATGACCTTGCGCGACTGTGTTTCTTTGGCCTCCATCACCTTATTCATCAGATGATCATCAATAAACGGCCCCTTTTTAATTGAACGCCCCATTACCGCCTCCTATCAGGACCTTTTAGTCACAATATATTTGTCTGATTGTTTTCTCTTTCTGGTCTTAAAGCCCTTGGCCGGCATACCCCATGGAGAACATGGATGACGACCACCGGAGCTTTTACCCTCACCACCGCCCATGGGATGATCATGAGGATTCATGGCCACACCCCGAACATGAGGACGTTTGCCCTTCCAGCGATTACGCCCGGCCTTACCAAGCTTCTGACGGTCATGTTCCGCGTTTCCAACCTGGCCGAAACAGGCCCGGCAGTCACGATGAAACTTACGAACTTCACCAGAGGGAAGCTTAATCATTACCTCATTCTTCTCCTTGGCCATCAATTGAGCCGAAACCCCGGCACTACGCACCAATTGAGCGCCCTTGCCGATCTTCATCTCTATATTATGAATTATGCTGCCAAGGGGCATGTTCCCCATTGCCGTACAATTACCAGCCTTAACATCAACTGATTCACCAGCAATTATCGAGTCCCCGACCTTAATACCTATGGGCGAAAGAATATATTTTTTTTCGCCATCGGCATATATTAGAAGAGCGATATTCGCGGAACGATTGGGGTCATACTCTATGGATGAAACCCGGGCGGGAATATCCACCTTATTACGTTTGAAATCAATAATTCTGTATTTCCGTTTATGCCCGCCGCCAATGTGCCTTGCTGTAACCCGGCCATAATTATTACGGCCGCCACTCTTGTTCAAGGAGCATATCAGACTCTTCTCAGGCCCCTTCTTCGACAATTCTGAATTAACAATAGAGACCCTATTACGTCTTCCAGGTGATGTCGGTTTATAGGTTTTAGTTGACATTGCAAACCCCGATATTCAATTTCTATAATTTATTTAAAATTGATCTTTCTTAAACTAATCAAAGCTCTTCAAGAAAGTCCAATTTCTGTCCTTCTGCCAAGGTGACATAGGCCTTTTTCCAGTCCGATGTCCGACCCATATACTTGCCCAACCTCTTCTGCTTGCCATGCATATTAGCAGTATGTACCTTGACAACCTTAATATTAAATAACTTCTCGGCCGCCTCTTTGATGGCAATCTTATTGGCCCGGCGATCAACCTTCAACACAACTTTGTTTTCGGTCTCCTGCATAAGCATGCCCTTTTCAGTCAGGCATGGCTTCTTTATAATATCAAACATTTTCATGACAACAGCCTCTTTTCCAGTTGTTCAATAGTGGACTGCAGAATAATCAGGTTCCTGTAATGCAGAATATCATAGACATTAACACCCATGGTCGGCAGAACCTTAAATCCCGGTACATTTCTGGCCGATTTTTCCAGCTTATCATCTCCGGAGGGAATAACGATGAGGGCATTATCAACCCCCAAGTCCTTCATCACGGAAATAAATTTTTTGGTCTTAATCTCATCGAGCTGAAATTGATCCAGGACGACCATATTTTCTTCCGCGAATCGAGTACTTAAAGCCATCTTGAGCCCTAAACGCCGCACCTTCTTGGGCAGTTTATAGGCATAACTTCTTGGCTTGGGGCCAAAAACCACCCCGCCGCCCCGCCATAACGGAGAACGGCGATTACCAGCCCGAGCCCGGCCGGTTCCTTTCTGACGAAAGGGTTTGGCTGAACTGCCGCTCACCTCAACCCTGGTTTTAGTACAAGCCGTACCTGCCCGCCGGTTAGCGAGCTGCATCTTCACAACATCATGGAGAATATACGGTTTAACCTCCACCGCGAAGAGATCATCATTCAGATCAACCTCTCCCACCTTCTCCTTCTTGGTGTTATATAAATCTGTAACCGCCATTTATGGCACCCCCAAACGGTCTAAAAGGCCTATCAATAAAGCCTATTTTGTAAATATCTGTAAAAGTCCCTGTTTGGCGCCCGGCACTGAACCCTTGACCACCATAACATTGTCTTCGTCACGAATATCGATAACTATCAAATTCTTCTTAGTGACCACCGAGCTTCCCATATGGCCGGGCATCTTCTTGCCTTTAATAACCCTGCTGGGCCAGGCAGAACAGCCAATGGAACCGGGGGCACGATGAAACATTGAGCCATGACCACCAGGACCGCCCTTAAAACCATGACGTTTAATAACCCCCTGAAAGCCTTTACCCTTGCTGGTTCCTTTTATATCAACAAGATCGCCGACCTTGAAAATATCATTAATATTAATCGCCTGCCCAACCTCATAGCGGCCTGGATCATCAACTCTGAATTCCTTAATATGATAGAATCCACCTTGTTGACCAGAGGCCTTGGCATGGCCGATTTCCGGCTTTATCGAACGACTCGCCTTTTTAGCGGCAAAGCCGAGCTGAATGGCATTATAGCCCTCGCGCTCAACGGTCTTAATCTGCACCACGATACAGGGACCAGTTTCCAGGGCGGTAACCGGCACGGCCTGTCCCTCTTCATCATAGACACGGGTCATTCCAAGTTTTTTTCCAAGTAATCCTATTGTCTTTGGCATAGCACCAATCCGTTAAAAAATTTTGTAACTATTCAGCTGCACCCCATCTTCGTTCGTTTCGCCCTTCTAACGTACAGAGGGTACGCAGCGGAGGGCGAAAGGAACAAACCTGAAGCACATCTGAACAGTTACGGTTACGAGTTTAGGGGAAACTTATTGCCTAAACTGAATGGTTACAAAACTTTAAATATGAAGTAAGAAGAGACGATTAGAGCTTGATCTCGACATTTACTCCGGCAGATAATTCAAGCTTCATCAGAGCGTCAATCGTCTGTTGCGTAGGCTCTAATATATCAAGCAGCCTCTTATGGGTACGCATTTCAAACTGCTCCCTGGATTTTTTATCAACATGAACCGAGCGCAGAACACAATACTTATTGATTATGGTAGGCAGGGGAATCGGGCCGGCGACCATGGCACCTGTACTCTTAGCCGTATCCACAATCTCCTGCGTTGATTGATCCAGTAATTTATGATCATAGCCCTTAAGCCTGATGCGAATTTTTTGAGTCTGCATCTTGATTAATTCCCTTATTATTCAATAATCTCGTTAATAACCCCGGCACCCACTGTCCGGCCGCCCTCTCTGATTGCGAAGCGCAGCCCCTCGTCCATGGCAATAGGGGTAATTAAGGCGCCCTCTATTGAGACGTTGTCACCAGGCATTACCATCTCAACCCCCTCGGGAAGAGTTACAATACCTGTGACATCGGTTGTCCGAAAGTAGAACTGCGGCCGGTAACCATTAAAAAACG
>DRPV01000221.1 GCA_011330685.1 Desulfobacterales bacterium | reverse complement strand
TGTGCCATTTGAATGATACGCTCTGGGGAGCCCAGATATACCTGATTAATAACTTTGGGTTTGCCGTTGACCCGTGCTATTTCACGAATATAGTAATAGGGCTTTCCTTTTTTTATCTTTTTATGCATGTGAGCCATACCCCCATGATACCAGCAGGGTCTTACATGCGCAAGTATAAAATGCGTATCATATTGATTTTATGTATTTTCTGAACCAGATAGCACAAAACCGAGTAGGGTCTTACGGGTAGTTTTTGTCTAACCTCCCGAAATCACAAGGCTTTTTCTGCGAAAACCTGAATTTCCCATAAACTCCTGTTTAAGTCAATAAAGCAACAACGTCCCCTTTTGTTCCCTTTTGTTCCCTTTTGTTCCTCTTTTGTTCCCTCTATTTGCTTGTTTTAACCATTCTTAATGCTTAAGTTCATTCCAGCGTAACAAAGCCCCCCAATCATATCTGATTTTATGTGAGTTCTGGAATAGATTAACCTGCTGAATTTTATCATTTTATTATTATGGCGGCGCAACAATGAATGTATGCGAAGGAGATTAAAAGTGAACAAACTATCCAGTCTGGCCCTGAATGAGGAAGGATTTGTTTTTGACCCCACCACGGGCAACAGTTTTACAACTAACGATATTGGCCTGTCTATTATTCGTTATCTCAAAGAGGGGAAAGACAGTGAGGAAATCTTACGGTCTTTGCTTGATGATTTTGAGATTGATTCTGATACCGCCCAAAGAGATTTAATCGATTTTCTGGCTCAATTGCGGGTCTATCGTCTCTTCGAAGGCAGCTGAGCCCCACCGTCCTTGAACAAATACCGCAGAGAACATAAATGAATGAAATTTCAATTGCCGTATCCGGCATTAATGCCGTGGATAACCCGGGACCTGGCGTCGGAGTAGTCAGAAGTATCAAAGAAGATAAAAGCTTGCAGGTTAAGGTCTCAGGCCTGGCCTACGATGCCATGGAGCCGGGGATATACCTTGACTGGCTGATGGATCGTTCCTTTGTCATGCCTTATCCATCCAGTGCCGGAGCAGACTATCTCGCCCGGCTTCTCTATATTAAAGAGACTGCCGGCCTCGATGTGGTTATTCCCACTCTTGATGCCGAACTGCCCTTTTATATCAAGAACGAGCGTGAACTCGCCGGGCATGGCATCAATACTTTTTTGCCCGATAAAGAACAGTTTGATTTACGTTCCAAAGAACACCTGACTGATGTTGCCGATAAAATCGGTCTCTCGGTACCACCCACCGAAGTAGTCACCTCCCATTCTGAACTCACTGCCGCCCTCGACCGGGTCGGTTTTCCCGCTATGATTAAGGGAATTTTTTACAAGGCATACCGGGTTCATAATCATCTTGAAGCGGAATCAGCCTTCCATAAAATAGTCAATGAATGGGGCTATCCGGTGCTCGTTCAGAAAATCGTTCAGGGCGATGAGATTAATGTCATCGGCGTGGGTGATGGTGCCGGGGAATCTCTTGGTAATATGGCTATTAAAAAACTCTGGATAACGGATCTTGGTAAGATCTGGACGGGAGTTACCATTGACAATGAGCCTGTTAACCGGGCAACGGAGTTATTTCTCAAGAAATACTCCTGGCGTGGCGCCTTTGAGATTGAATGTATCGCCGCCGGAGACAAAATATATCTCATTGAGATCAATCCCCGCTTTCCCGCCTGGGTTTATTTTGCCACCGGAGCGGGTATAAACCTGCCGGCCCGTCTGCTCAGAGCGGCGCTGGGCCTGCCCTTTGAGCGTGATTCAACCTATAAGCCGGGTCGTCTCTACATCCGTTACACCTATGATATGGTAACCGATGCCGATACCTTCCAGAAAATTATTACCCGCGGCGAAAGCTGATCAAGAGGAGAACAAGGTGAAAAAGTCTTACGAAAAACCATTTATCAAGAAGATACAAGTTGGGCTGATGAACAAGTTCGGAGCTGCCTATGGACGCCACATCCGTTCTGAAATAGACGGCGTTCCGGTGGCCGAGTTAACGGCAAGGTACGGCTCGCCGGTTTTTGTCTTCTCTGAACGGCGGTTGCGGGACAGATACCAGTCTATCCATCAGGCCTTTGCCTCCCGCTACCCCAACGTCAATTTCAGCTGGTCTTACAAGACCAACTACTTAGACGCGGTATGCGCCATCCTGCACCAAGAAGGGGAGGGGGCGGAGGTGGTCTCGGAGCTTGAGTATCAAAAGGCGCGCCGCCTCGGCGTACCCGGTTCGGAGATTATCTATAACGGCCCCTATAAAACCATGGATTCGTTAAAAACGGCGGTTCAGGAAGGGGCCACTATCAATATCGATCATTTTGATGAGATATATGACCTTGAGGAGGTGGCCAAGGGGCTGGAACGCCAGGTAAAGGTGGGGATCAGGCTCAATATGGATACCGGCATCAGCCCGCAATGGACGAGGTTCGGCTTTAATCTGGAGTCGGGGCAGGCCCTTGATGCCGTAAAGCGCCTGGTCTCGGGTAAACGGCTTATTTTAAACGGTATTCATTGTCATATCGGCACCTTTATTCTTGATCCGCAGGCCTATAGCCGGGCAATTACCAAGATGGTGGAGTTCAGCTATCAGGTCGAAGACGCCTTTGGACTTAAAATGGAGTATCTCGATATTGGCGGCGGCCTGCCGTCGGAGAATCGTTTGAAGGGCATATATCTGTCGCCCGATGTCGCTATTCCGCCCATGGATGACTACGCTGAAGCCATCTGCAATACCCTGCTCAGCAAACTGCGTCCCAATGATTTTCCCACCCTGATTTTAGAAAGCGGCCGTACCATGGTGGATGAAGCCGGTTTTCTCATCACCACCACCCATGCCAGCAAGAGACTCCCCGATGACAGCCGGGCCTATGTCATTGATGCCGGAGTTAACGCCCTCTTCACCGCTTTCTGGTATAATTTCAGAGTTGAACTGGAAAAAGATATTCCCGGCCCCCACGAGCCCTGTACCCTCTTCGGCCCCCTCTGTATGAATATCGACGTGGTGGCGGATCAGGTTATCCTGCCGCCGCTGCCCCGCGGCACCCGCCTGATCTTTTCCCCGGTGGGGGCCTATAACGTCACGCAGTGGATGCAGTTTATTCGCTCCCGGCCCGCCATAGTTCTTATCAATAACGAGGGCTTCCCCGAAATTATCCGCGAAGCCGAGGGCCTGGAAGATCTCATCCAGCGTGAAAGACTGCCGAAACATCTCAAGCTTTCCTGAAAATAAAGCAGTTACAAAAAATAAAAATACCGCCTGATGAAAAGACTGCCGTCGCTGTGGGCCAAAACGGCCTTTTATTTACACATGGTGGCCAACACCTATACCGAGATATTCTTTTTTGAAAATTCTCTGCTGGGATTTTTACTGTTAGCCGCTACCTTTATTAATCCCAATGTGGGCTTTGCCGGTCTCCTTTGCGTGATTTCAGCCTACGAGCTGGCCCGTTTCCTGGGTCTGAAAGAGGTTTTTCGAGGTTCCGGGTATTACACCTATAACCCCCTTCTTGTTGGACTTTCCATCGGTTTTCTCTTTAAGTTCTCCGCCCTTACCGCTTTTTTTGTGATAACGGGCGGGCTGCTCACCTTTATAGTCACCCTCTCCCTGGCTCATATATTTTATCAGTTTTTTCGGCTGCCGGTTACCAATCTGCCCTTTGTCTTTGTCAGCAGTATTATGTACCTTGCCGCCTATCAATACTCCAATCTGCTGGTCAATGATTTTTACCTTAACCACCATTTTTTAGACGGCCTGGAGCTGCAGTTTCCTCTGTGGCTCACCGGGCTTTCCAAATCCCTCGGCTCCCTTTTGTTCAGCCCCCATATTCTGGGTGGACTCATCTTTCTACTGGTACTCTTCCTGGCCTCCCGGATTCTCTTTTTTCTCGCCGTCTCCGGTTATGGTCTTGGGGTTATAATTCTTGCCCTGATGAAAGGCTCCTCCTACCAGGCCCTTACCAATTTAAGCGCCTTTAATTTCAGCCTCATTGCCATGGCCATCGGCGGAGTATTTCTCATCCCCAGCCCCCGCAGTTATCTGCTGGCGGCCATCGCCGTGGCCGTTTCCCCCTTTCTGCTTGAGGCCTCAGGCTTTTTCTCAACCCATTACGGCATTCCGGTATTTACCCTGCCGTTTAATATTGTCACCCTATTTTTTCTCTACGCCCTGGGGTTGGGAGAATATCCCTATTTAACCCAGTCATATAAAGGAACGCCGGAACGAACCCTAGACCATTACCTATCCTACCAGGCCCGTTTTCCCGGCACTCTGCGCACCCTTGAGCTGCCATTCTCCGGGAAGTGGACGGTGTGGCAGGGGTTTAACGGAGATTGGACTCATCAGGGCATCTGGGGTTACGCGGTGGATTTTTTAATCAACAACGGCGCTGGGGTAACATTCAGTGAGAAAGGAGACTTTCTGGAGAATTATTTTTGTTTCGGCAAACCGGTTCTGGCCCCCGTTCGCGGCCGAATTATTACCGTTGTCAACACCATTGAGGATAATATTCCCGGTCAGATTAACGAGATAGATAACTGGGGGAATCATGTTATCATCTATGATGAAAGAGGATTTTATGTTCTCCTGGCCCATTTTAAACAACAGTCAATCAAGGTGGTAGCCGGTGATTGGGTTGAATCAGGCCATTTATTAGGGCTGTGCGGCAACTCCGGCTACTCCCCGCAGCCTCATCTTCACATCCAAATTCAGTTTTCAGCCGAGCTTGGTGCCGCGACAATTCCTTTCAGCTTTCTGCACTATGCCTTACTGACTGAGGGGCATTGTCGTTTTATCGCTAACGATATTCCCCGGCAGGATTCACTCATCCAGGCCCTGCATCCCGAGAAGGGGCTGAAATCACGCTTACTGTTTGTTCTCGATGAAGAATTCAAGTACAATGTAACAATTAACGGTAATACGGCAGACGACTTGCGGCTTAAAGTCTGCATGGCGCCGGACGGCACGTTCTATCTGAACTCCGGAACGGCGAAGCTCTATTTTTCCAAGGATCACGGCACCTTTTATTTTCTTCGCTTAGATGGGGATTCCGAGGTTCTAAGATCGTTTTTTCTGGCCCTGCCGAGACTGCCCCTTACCTATAAAAAGCACTTGAAGTGGCATGATAATCTGCCCATGGAGACTTATTTCGGCCGCCTGCGGCGCGCGGTTCTTATCTTTGCCGCTTCCTTTAAGCAGGATCTGGCCCTGGTAACCGGCAATTATAAATTTGTTGCGCCGGATACAGTCAGCGGCGAGATTACCGGTGGCGGCGGGACGGACAAAATACTGACTGACCTGCAGCTTGATCCATTAAAGGGAATCTCGCGTCTGAAAATTATTAGCACAAAAAAAGAAATTATTTTAAGGAGAGTGTAATGAAAAAAATCTATTTTTCCCTGTTGGCGATTACCTTAATGGCAACACCGGCTGCCGCCGCTGTTTGTTCCTATGGCTCGGTATATGGTTCCTATCTGTCTTACGGCGGCTCCGATCTTAAGGATGACGGCTGGTCTTCCACGGCCTATCTTAATGTCGGTGATTGCAATGCCAATGCCGTAGAAGTCGGTCTCACTACCACAACCATTCACTACAATACCCTGCCTGATCTTGACCAGAAGGACCTCACCATTGCCTACACCAATACTAATCAGCTCCTCAGTAACCAGACACTGCGGGCCGGGTTTCACTATATTGACAGTGATGACGTTCTGACGGATAAGGGGAAGATTTATTTCTTAAAAGATACCTATGCCGTTTATAATGACTGGAATACCGGCCTCGAAATTGATTATTCCAGTTACCGCCACAGTTCAACTAAACTTGGTGTTCTCCAGCTTACCCCTCATTACGGGATGTTTTTATCGGTTCTTAACCGCCGTATTTACGCCGAGACCAGGCTCCATTATATTCATAAAGACGCCAAGGTCGGTGAATCAATAGATAATTTCTATTCCATGGAGCAGGTATTATCACTTAAAGAGGGGGATATGGATTATAAGCTCAACGGCTGGGCCGGGCAGCAGGCCTTCGCGGTGAAGAATTCCGGTTTTGTGGTCTATAATCTCGCAGATCGCTACCTCGGAGGATTGGGGGCGGAAATCGGCTATAGTTTTGCTAATCAGATGCGGCTCGGGCTCAACATAAACAGGCAATGGTTAGAGCATAACGGTACAAACGACCGGGCAACCCTGACGATGACCACATTGACCCTTGGCGGGAGATTTTAAAGCTTGAAGAAAAATATCTATCTTTTTATCGCTCTTTTTTACGTCCTTCTGCCGCCGCTTTACGCCCAGGCCACCAATAAAACGTTACAGGTTTACGCCGATTCGCACCGTTATGAGAAAATGGCGGACTATAATGATGCTATTAAAGCAATAATTCCCCTTTATAAAACAACACCGGGGGATTATTTTCTTAATCTGCGGCTCGGCTGGCTCTATTATTTAAAGGGCAAATACGGTGATTCCATTGCCTATTACCGGCGGGCAGTGGAAATTAATCCCCAGAGCGTCGAGGCCTTACTGGGCCAGTCTCTCCCTCTCCTGGCGCAACGTAACTGGGGAGAAGTCGGACGGCTGATGAATCATGTCATAAAAAAGGATTATTATAATTTTTATGCCAATCTTCGCCTGGCAATTGCCCTGCGCTTACAGAACAAGGCTTTTCTCGCCGAGAAAGTAGATAGGAGAATGCTGCGGCTCTATCCCACAAGTCTGGATTTTATGTCGGAACTGGGCCGCGCTCTCAAATGGCAGGGTAAAAACAAGGAGGCGCGCCAGGTATTTAGAAAAATCCTTCGTCTTGATCCCCAGAATGTTACGGCCAGGGATAGTTTAAAAATTAAATAGCGGCGCGATTAAGTGTTCAAAATCAAAATGAGGCATAGAGAGATGGTAAAACCAGCTTCCCCTTAATTTTATGTCTCAGGTCAACAGTCACCAACAACTTGCGGTAGAGCGGGACTGCCATGTTCATACCCGGCTTTGTCATCATGCCGAGGGTGAGATGGCGGAGTACGTTCAAGCCGCCCTGCAAAAGGGCTTAAAGGGGCTTGTTTTCCTGGAGCATTTTGAGACCGGGATAAATTATTTTGAGCCGACCTGGTTGAACGACGACGATTTTGCCCTTTATTTCGAACAAGGCCTGCGCCTGCGGGAGGAATACCGCGGTCGTTTAGAGATCGGCCTCGGCGTGGAGGTGGGCTATAACCCCGGCCGCATCAACGAGATAAGAGAATTTTTAAGCCGTTACAGCTGGGATCTCATTGGCCTGTCGTACCATTATTATGAGCATGAAGGACGGCATATAAATATGTTGAGCCACAAGGGGCAGAATATGGCCGAATTTTCCGTTATCGGGGTGGAAAAGGTGATAGGGGATTATCTTCGGGGGCTGTTAGAGGGGCTGCGGCAATTGCCCGTAAACGTGGTATGTCATCTTGACGCGGCGCTCCGGCATCATAAGGAGGTGAATTTTAAGGAGGAACATATTGAGCTTATTCAGCTTATCCTCTCCGAGATAGCGGCCCGCGGCCTGGCCCTGGAGATTAACACCTCCGGCTTTGTCCATCGTGGTGAGCCTTACCCCAAAAAATGGATTATCCGGCAGGCGCTGAAAATGGGGATCAGAACAACCGTTGGTTCTGACGCCCACCGCCCCGCGGAGGTGGGCCGTTACTTTGAGCGCCTGAACCCCTGGCTTTTACAATTCAATAATAAAAGGGATGCTGTGACGGGCGTTTGAATGTTGACGAGTCGCTCCGAGATGCCAATGCTTTTCGGCCTCGGGGTGGTTTATTATGCTGCCTATTTCAGCGGCTATTCCCTTAAGATTAAGTACCGGATGCCGGGAGAACACCTGGGGCAGGCCACGGGTCAGGCTGCAGACTAAACATTGACCGGAGCGTTGCTGCAGGAGAATAGCAAAATTCAGGCTCTTATCCTGGTCATGACCTTCGAATTCAAGGCTTATATCATAGGCTCCTTCCGAGGCATCGCCGAATAAGGCCTCAAAAAATTCGTCTGTTCGTTCCGGCGGTAATAGTCTCTGCAAGACCTCAACATTAAACAACTGGTCAAAATTCTGGGCTGACATTTTTATCTCCTGAGATTTAATCTGTAACGTAACTGTATAAATACCTGCAAGTAACAACAACCACTATCCTGTTCAATACACTCCGGGGGACGGTGTTCGCCATCCGCTGGGCAAAATGCCGCCTGGAGGATATTCATGTTTCCGGCCGGGATTCCCGAACGGCAGCTCTGGAACATTGTGGTATTGTGGTGTAGAACGATAGACAAAATACTATGTCGATTTCGGTTGGTCAAATATTTTATAGCCCAATATTTTTTTAAGACTCCCGTTAGTCCCATACCTGAAAAAATTCTATGCCAACACCCGACAATATAACACTATGAGTTCCGAACAGGAAAACAAAAAAACATTGCGTCTCCCCAAAAAGCCGGATAAAGATAGGCGATTCCGGATCTAAAATTTTTTCTTATTTAGTATTTTTCTTATTTATTATTTAACAGACGTAATTTACTGTTATGCTCAGATCAATGGGCTTTCAATATGAATAATTTCTTAAAACGCTGCAACTTGACACGTTACAGGTATCTTGTTATTGTTGTATGATATGATGATATAAAAAAATCCTACAACTGAATAACGAGAAGCATGATTAAATCATTTAAACACAAAGGATTGAAGAAACTATTTTTCAAAAACATTCAGAAGAATGTCAACCCTCAACACGTTTCAAAACTTCTCCGTATTCTTGATAGGCTTGACGCTTCAACCTGTCCAGAAGATATGAATTTACCAGGGTACAGATTGCATGAATTGTTTGGAGACAGAAAAGGAACATGGGCCGTTTGGGTCAGTGGAAACTGGCGAGTGACGTTCATCTTTTCTGGAATTGACGCAACCTCTGTGAATTATGAAGATTACCATTAAAAAAAACTTAAATCTTTTCGGAGAAATAAAATAATGCTTACTCAAAGAAAACCAACTCATCCAGGTGAAATATTAAGGGAAGACGTCATTAAGCCATTGGGTTTAACTGTTACGGAAGCAGCTAAACGTCTAGGAGTTACTCGCAAAACATTATCGGCATTAATAAACTGTAAAGCCTCTCTAAGTCCTGAAATGGCAATCAAAATTGCTAAAGCCACAGAGACTTCTCCTGAAAGTTGGTTTAATATGCAATCTAAACTCGACTTATGGAAGGCTTCTCGAAAAAATTATATGGTAATGGAATTTTCAGAAAATGTGCTACATGCTTAAAACAATAGGCATAACAAGGCGCAGGGGACAAGCGGGCACGGCGGTTTTTCGAAGTTCATATTGCTTGCCGACGCCACAGGTAATTCAAAGTTCAGTGCTGCAAATCCCGCTTGCCCCTGAGCTTAATCGTTAGTCGCGACACGAAGTCGCGTTAAGTATATGTTTTCACGTTGTTTTTTTTTGTGTGGAAACCCGGTGTTCCGCCACCGGCGTCCTAAGGAGGCGTGCTGCCGTTGCGCTGATGACGGGGTGCGAAGCCCTCCCGACAAAGTACCGATAGCCTGTTGTCTGGGCTGGGACAAGAAACGTGAGTGGATTGT
>DRPV01000220.1 GCA_011330685.1 Desulfobacterales bacterium | reverse complement strand
GAGGCCACTATTCAGCTTGAGGTGGCCGGGGAGACAGTCCACACCGCGGCCCTTGGCGAGGGGCCGGTGAACGCCTTGGATAACGCCCTGCGTAAGGCCCTGACCTGTTTTTATCCCCAGTTGGCCGAGATGAGCCTGAGTGATTATAAGGTGCGGGTGCTGTCCTCGGAGCATGGTACCGGTTCGCGGGTACGGGTATTAATTGAGAGCAGCGATCACCATTCGCAGTGGGGAACGGTGGGGGTCTCGCATGATATTCTTGAGGCCAGCTGGCAGGCCCTGGTAGATGCCATTTCCTACAAACTGCATAAAGACAAGATCAGCCGGCAGGATGACGGGCAGGACAAGACGCCTGGCTGTTGATCCCAGGGTAATTGTCCTGGTGCTGCTGGGGGCCGTTATCTGCCTGCCCCATCTGCGGCAGATGAAGAGGGTCAAAGGGACACCGGATCTGGGGCCGCTGATTATCTGGCTGCAGAAGACGACCGGGGCCGGTGCTCTCTATGAGGTCGATAACTCCGGCGGCTGGGCCGGTTTATATAAGCGGCTGGGAATTGTCAGACCTTCTCACAACACGGTATCCTGGCCGCCTGAGGATATGAGTGCTTTTCGTCTGCGGCCCGCTCAGGCGCCGCAGCCTGTTGCCTGGCCCCCGTCTCTTGCGCCTCTGGCCTTTAAGGGTCGGAGAGATTTGTTGCGAGTTAAGGGGGTTGGCCGGAAGACAGCGGCTAACATTGCCGCTCAGGTGGATTTTGGCCTGCGATAGATTATTTTTACTGCCGGGGCAGGGTGAAGGTGAACCTGGTGCCTTTGTCGGAGGTGGTGAAGGTGAGGCTGCCGCCGTGTTCCTCTTCGATTATCTGGCGGCAGGAGGTCAGGCCCAGGCCGTTGCCCTCAGCCCTGGTGCTGAAGTTAGGGAAGAAAATTTTAGATCTAAGGGGGATGGGAATGCCATGGCCCTCATCACTGATGGATACCACGGCCTGATTTTTCCGGCACTGCAGGCCTATGCGGATACGCCCCCCGGTTTTACTGGCCTGGGCCGCGTTGATTACCAGATTGGTGATCACCCGGCGGATATCCGTGGCCTGGCATTTGATATTATCACTGTCGATATCCGTCAGGTCTAATTCCACTATTTTATCCCGGATGTCGGGATGAACCTTAAAGGTACCGGCGCTGAGTTCGGTAATTATGGTAGATAGAGAATGGCGGCTGACCTCCTTCCGGGGCCGGAGACGCTTGGCATTGGCCAGGGCTTCACTCATCATGGCTGCCAGATCCTGGCTGGATTTGCGCATGAGCTGAATATAATGGAGCTGCTTTTTGTCCCGGCAATTTCTCTCTAACAGATGCAGTAAGGTAAAGGCCGCCATGTTATTACGCATGTCGTGGATGAGGATGTTGGCCTGGGTAAATTCAGCGGCGATTAATTCGTTATCCTGGCGCAGCCTGCGGCTCAGGGTCTTGAGCATGGCGGCCATAACCCGCGGTTCATCGGCGAAATAATGTTTAAACTGCCGGGCGCTGATGGTCAGGAGCCTGGAGCCGGCAGCGGCGATAACGGTGGCTGAACGCGGCTCATTCTCTAACAGCGACATCTCGCCGATATAATCCACCGCTGTTACCTTGCTTATCCGGCGGTCTTTTTTGACGATCTGCAACTCCCCTTCCATGAGAATATACATCTCGCCGCCTTCTTCTCCCTCCCGGCAGAGCGTGGTCTCGGTCTTGGCGTGGAACTCGCGTAGTTCGGCGGCCAGGTTGGCTAGTTCCGCCGCCGGCAGGGCGGTGAATATGTCTAATTTTTGGAGAACACTAAGAATTTTTGAGATGTCTCTTCCCTCCCGCATGGTTATCAGATGGTAACTATTCAGCCCCACAACCGGCGGGCCGATCTCTATTTTAAAAGTAACATGCGTTTCGCACCATATGCCGGTATAGTATTCACCCACAAAAGGTGATGTGAAGTAGACCGATTTTGCACTGGTGT
>DRPV01000219.1 GCA_011330685.1 Desulfobacterales bacterium | reverse complement strand
TATTTTTATACCGACCCCCTGGAACATAAATCGGGACAGCCGGTTTTTAATCGAACGGTGAGCCTGCGGGACAGCTGGAGTAAGAGAAAGGTAATCGTTCAGCCAAGGCAACAAATTGCCCTTAACTGTGAGTTGTAACTGTGCAGCTACACCCGGCCCAGAAGAAAATTTTCCACCATATCCACATCATGCTTGCTGCCGATAATAAGCGGTACCCGCTGGTGCAGGGACTCCGGCTCAATATTCAAAATATTACGGCCGTCGCCGGTAATGGCCCGGCCGCCGGCCTGCTGAGCCAAAAAGGCAAAAGGCGCCGCCTCGTAAAGCAGCCGGAGCTTGCCGCTCGGTAACTGCGGGTTCTTTTTATCCTTGGGATAGAGGAATATACCGCCGGCAATCAGGTTACGATGAAAGTCAGATACCAGAGTACCTATATAACGGGCGCTTAACGGACGGCCGTCTGCCTCATCCACATCCTTTACATAATCGATATAACGGCTTATGCCGTCATCCCAGAAACGGCTGTTACCCTCGTTGATACTAAAGTATTTCGCCCGCTCCGGAATCTTCATATCAGGATGAGACAGATAGAATTCTCCAACGCTTGGGTCAAGAGTAAAGCCCTGAACCCCGTCACCGGTGGTAAAGACCAGCATGGTGCTTGAGCCATAGATAATATAACCGGCCGCCACCTGTTCAGAACCCTTTTGCAGCAAATCCTCCAGGGTGCCCTGGCCCGTGGTCAGGGAAGAGCGGCGGCGATGGATGGAAAAAATGGTGCCGATACTGACATTGACGTCAATATTAGACGAGCCGTCCAGGGGGTCAATGGCCAGGGTATATTTGCCCTCATAGCCCTCGGCCACCGGTACCACGTCGTCCTCCTCCTCGGAGGCTATGGCACAGAGATAGCCGCAGCGGGACATCCGCCGTTTAATGGTGTTGTTAGCAAATTCATCCATTTTCTGGACATTTTCACCCTGGACGTTTATCTTACCGGAGAGTCCGATAATATCGGCCAGTCCAGCCATATTGACCTCCGCGGAGATAGTCTTAGCGGCCACAATAAGTTCCGAGAGCAGGCCGGACAACTCGCCGGTGGCCTCGGGGTGCAGACGCTGAATATCCAGAATATAACGGCTGACGGTAATTCCTAATGGTCTATTCATAATTTCTCCTGAAAACATGTTTTATTGGTAACTTATCGACAGGAAGATACCTCATAAATAAAAAAATTTCACATTATCTTTTAGGGGCCGATTATAATGACAATGCCCGGCTGAGAAGACAGAAATCAGAAGACAGAAGACAGTGTAGTCAGCGCCTGCGGCGATTGTTTAAAGTCTGCGCTATCCGAAGTCTACGCTATCTGTTATACCAGCGAGGCGGGCATGATAATTTGTCAAGGCTCTACCACAGGACATTTTCGGCTTGAACTGCTATGACTATTCGTAAATTCAGCGCCTGGATAATTCTTATTATCCTCATTGTAACCCCCTTTATAAACTGGCGCCTCGGGGCGGTAATCTGGCTCTGCGCCTGGATTATATATATCCTGCAGATGTTTATCAGCAAAATACACCGCCCGCCGCCGTCCGATCAGGAATAATTATAGCATTTGATTGCCCCTTGAGCTTTTAAATGTTATTAAACACTGTTACGGAGCGATAAATCATAAGCGGCCCCTGAAACGCTTACACCTCGGAAGACGATTACCTTCCTGGTTGTACTTTTTATTGATCTTTTACCCAGATACTCTATTTCCGGCATGCCGCCTTCATCCCATATGGACTGATAATGATAAAGAGACTTTTTAAATTGATGCGGGTCAAATTAAGCACCGACAGCACCAAGCGCCCCTCTGCCGCACCCGCCGCGCCGTCAGACGAGAAAGAATCCACCGCGGTTCCGCAGAAAACGGCAGATAAGCCGGTTAAGGCCAATAAACATCCCGTCGATAAACCAGCTGAAAAAAAATATCGCCGTCCCAAGACATCCCCCAAAGCCAAAACCAAACCATGGGATATCAAAAAGTTTGAAGTAGTTCCAGAGCCCGGCAAGACTCGTTTCCATGACCTTAATCTGCCCCTGGAGCTGATGCACGCCATTGCCGATCTGGGATTTCAATACTGCACCCCTATTCAAGCCGAGACCATTGCCCAGACCATGAAGGGGACGGATGCCATTGGCCAGGCCCAGACTGGTACCGGGAAGTCGGCCGCCTTTCTGATTGCCATCATGTGCGCCCTGCTGGCCGACAAGAACGCCAAACGTCAAAAAGGCGTGCCAAGGGCGTTGATAATTGCCCCCACGAGAGAATTAGTGATGCAAATTGCCAAAGACGGGCAAAAGCTGGCAAAATACTGCCGCCTGAATATTGGCGCCGTCTTCGGCGGGATGGATTACGAAAAACAGCAGCGAGAGATCGAGGGGCGGCCCATTGACATTCTGGCTGCCACCCCAGGCCGGCTCATTGATTTTCAACGCCGCCGAATTGTTGATCTCAGCGCCGTAAAAACCATGGTCATTGATGAGGCAGACCGTATGCTGGATATGGGATTCATCCCCGATGTCCGGCGAATCGTCAACAGTACCCCGGACAGGGGTAAGCGCCAGACCCTGATGTTCTCCGCCACCATAACCAGTGACGTTCAGCGTCTCGCCAGCCAATGGTGCAAGAACCCTATTAAAGTTGAGGTAGCGGCGGAGAATGTCGCGGTGGATACCGTTGAGCAGATTATCTACCTCGCCACAGCTGAAGAAAAGTATAGTATTTTATATAATATGGTAGTCGGCCAAAAGTTAGACAGGGTGCTGGTCTTCACCAACCGCCGCGATGAGACCAGACGACTGACGGAACGGTTGACCCGCAATAATATAAGCTGTGATATGCTCTCAGGCGACGTGGCCCAGAAAAAGAGAATGACCACCCTGGAAAAATTCAGGAATGGCGGAATTAAAGTGCTGGTAGCCACCGATGTGGCGGGACGGGGCATCCATATTGACGGAATCAGCCATGTGTTTAATTACTTTCTACCCTATGAGCCGGAGGATTATGT
>DRPV01000218.1 GCA_011330685.1 Desulfobacterales bacterium | reverse complement strand
TTATCTATACTTATTACTACTTCGTTGGCCCGTCATCTTGCTATTCAGTTTTCAAAGATCGATACCGTAAGGACAAACCTTACTCCTACAATCACCTGCGCTTGTCGGTAACTACCGTCGCAAGCAATCCAGACTTTTTAACATTTCCGCCTCACCCTGTCAACCAATTTGTTTAACTTTTCGAAAAAGCTAATTGATGGCCGGCTGTGTGTTCCGGAAAGACCGACAACATAGCCGAACAGCTTTCTACTGTCAACGACTTTTGATCCTTTTTATTGACCTTTTTGTTTATCCTCGCTCTTTCAGTAAGTTATGCTTAAGGATAATTAAGCCATCAACCTGTCTGCTGGGAACCTTACCCAAAGCCTTCTAAAAATATTGTGATAAAAACACCCTGGCGGCAGAATTTTTCTACCGCTTTTTCATCAGACACAACCAACACCGGGGCGACGAGGCCATATCTATATCCATTTGAGCGGCGGTCAAGGACAAAATCTCAAAGCTGGGTTCGACAGCCGCAGTTACCTGAGCGGCTGTCAACTGGGGCGGCCCCACCTTATGTTTTCCGCCATCGGCATTCCCTATTACAGACAGCCACCTCCCCTCAGCTCCTAAAACGAGCGCCACCTTTTCCACAAAGCGGCGGCGGGCCTCCCCTTCGTCAATGGTATGGAAACAACCGCGATCAAAGGCGAAATCAAAGGGGGCATCTGGTATTTCATCGTTTAAGAAATCGAGTGCGTAAAAAGAGCAATTTGCTATTGCCCCAGCCTTTTTTTCGGCCCGCTGAATGGCAAGCTGAACAGAGTCACAAGCCGTCACCACAAATCCCCGGCTGGCTAACCAGACAGCGTTATCACCAGTGCCACAACCAATCTCAATGGCCCGGCCCGGAGAGACAGGGGCATTGTCAACAACCTCCCTGAGATTACGGTCAAAGCGGTTTATTTCCCATGGGGTGTCATTATCTTTATATCTATCATAAAATGTTTTTTTCCTGGGCATTTAGAATGTTCCTCTTATAATATAAGGTGATTAATAAAATCATAACTATAAAATGGAGGCCGAAATGAAAATCCTTATTATTTATTATTCGAAAACCAATAACACCAAAAAATTAGCGGCAGAAATTGCTAAAGGAGTTGAAGCCGCCGGGGCCACGGCAATTTTAAAGGATACCGCGGAGGTAAGCCGGGATGATTTCAGGGCCGCTGCCGGAGTTATCGCCGGTTCGCCAGTATATTTTGGAGTTATGGCAGCCCAGCTTAAAAAGGTCTTTGACGACATGGTTGGTCTGCGCCGGGAGATGGAAAACAAGGTCGGCGCGGCCTTTGCCACTGGCAATCATCACAGCGGCGGCAAGGAGACGACAATGCTCTCAATCCTGCAATGCATGATGATATACGGCATGATAATTGTCGGTGATCCCATGACGGCCTCCGGCCATTACGGAGTTGCCTGCTGCGGGAAGCCGGACGACTCAGCCGCCGCCGATGGTTTTAAACTGGGAGAGCGGGTCGCAAAATTATGCGCTAAGTTAACGGAATAATGATAAATATTCACCCACACCTTCTCACTGACGCGCCGATGGGGTAAGAAGGACAACGACCTCGAGATTTGCCGACCCAGGAAACATATCCAGCGGCACAACCTCTTCGACCCGATAACCATTGCCCTGCCACTCCTTCAAAGAAGCCGGAATTTGATCAACGCCGCAGAATATATGAACAGCCCTTTGCGGCCGACGACGGCAGAGGGCGCTTATCACCCCGGCAACTGGCCCCTGGCGGGGCGGATCAAGAATAACAGACTCCGCTCCCAGGGCCGGGGGTAATAAGTCATCAAGAGCCTGGGCGCTTATATGCCGGGCCAGGAAACGACGCCTGCCGCCAATCTTGAAATGACGGCTGTTAGCGGCCGCTGCTTTAATTGACGGCCCTTCCGCGTCAATACCAATTATTTCTTTATAGTCCGGAGCGAGATAGTGGCTGAATAAACCATAACCACAATATAGGTCAAGCAGCCGATTACTGTCGGCACCAAGGCTTAACAGCTTACGAACCACCTCCAGCATTGGCGGTATTATCGACTCGTTGACTTGAGAAAAAGAGGTCGGATGGAAGAGATAGGTGCCGCCAATATTTAGAGACAACTGATTGGGGCCGAACAGTTTTTTAAATTTCAAAATATCCGCTGGCCGCCGACTCTCAAGATAATACTTGGAATGACTGGGGTCAGGATAGACAAAAGCGGCATTAACCTCCTCCGGCAGCTCCCGAAGGCCTTTTGCCAAAATTTTAAGTTTATGAATTAAAGGGCCGCTTATATCATCAACATTAAAAATAACCGCCTGCTCCTCATAATTACCCCTAATTATCAGATAATTAAGATGACCGGCGACCAGTCTGAAAGCGGGCTCACTCAACCTCCGCTGCAAAAAACGGTATATTGCCGTATGTGCCGCTGGTTCAAGGGGTGAGGGCAAAAATGGAGCCTTTTGAATTTTGGGGAGTTTATCGCCGAAATGAAGGTATAAAATCCCGCCCTGGAGTTTGGCTTTTCGTTTTGAGGTGGTACGATACTGCCGAGATTTAGGGGAAGCGACCAAAGAACCAGGATGCCCCGGCAAAACTTGCTGATTCCAGAAACGCTGCAGAGCCTTTTGCTTTACAACAAGCTCAAGGGGATAATCAAGTACAGCCAGCGGGGCATTATAGGGAATTCCACCCTCTAATTTCTGCTTTACATCCGGAGTCAAGGCCTTGACAAGATTATTGAACAGAGGGCCTGAACCTGTTTTCTTCGGCCTGAGCGCGCTTAATTTACCACGTTTAAATGAATTCAAAATACCTGCTTTTTCTTTAATAAGAGTCACTAACCGCCATCAATCATATATGATGCTCTGGTAAAAAGTCCACATTTGGCAATTTTACCATAGGTAACCCCTTGAAATCATTAGGGGTAGAATTAGACCTTTCGACTTTTTACGATAACATCATATAGTAACGGCATGTACATGCCCAATCCCTCAGACACAACGAAACACGAGAAGCATGAAAATCACGGCAAGATCAACATCCTTGGAGGGTGACTTTCGCGTAAATGATAAATAATTACCGGCGACAAGATACCATAATTAAGCCCCGGCAGGTGTATTTTTTTAGAAACTGCTCACCAGACGAATTGATAAAGTCACTATGCCATGCCCGCAACCACTTGGCAGCCTAACACATATTTTTTCAACAAACCCCAGGGGAATCTTGTCTCTTGTACTATGTAGTTATAAGTTTTTTATTCATCAGCGGGCGGAGGAAATGATCCGCATATTTTGACCGCCAATCTTGTTACCTTCAAAGAAAAATTCCAGCCGCCAGATACCGTCTATCGCACCCTTGGCGGGCAGAGAGAAAGAAACAACACGATTTTCCATATATTTCGCCTTCAGGCGTTGAGTCTTTACTACCTCGTTATCAGGGGATATCCACTTAACTAACAGGGGAATCTCCATATTACCAGGCATAAAATTAACGCTGAACAAGGCCCCTATCTTAACCCCCGGAGCGCCAATAATACCCTTATCCACCTCAGCGAACATCCGGTGTTCCAGAAGATTAATTTCCACATCACTCAAGCCCTTGTAAGCCGCGCCAAGATCCCGCGGCCGTTTGTAACTCATCATAATCCTGCCGTATTTCCGCACAGTCAAATCCCAAATTTTGACATTTTTATAATCACGCTCCCGAGCACGGCGTTCCGGGGCAGATGACAAGGCCAGGTTCTGCTGTTCCTTCTTGACCATCTTCAAGACAGCGGCACTCAGACCATGGCTTAATTGCAGATTAAGGGTTCCGGCAAGATGTTTAACGTTGTCAATATGGGCGCCGGTTAGACGGCTGCCCTTAAAATTCGCCCGGTTAAGATCGGCATCGTTAAGATTGGCCCCACTCAGATCGGCATCCGTAAGATTGGCCGCGGTGATATTTGCCCAACGCAGGTCGGCTTCAGTCAATTTGGCATGTTTGAGATTAGCGGATGTCAGATCGGTATTACTCAAATTAGCATTACTTAAATCGGCGTAGGCCAGGTTAGCGTTGCTTAAATCGGCATTCCGGAAATCAAAACGGACTAATTTAGCCCTGTTTAAGAGGGCGAATTTGAAATTTTCCACATTGATATGCAAAGAGGTGGTCAGATTAACCCCGGTGAGATTGGCCCATTTCAGATCGGCATTTGAAAGATCAGCGTAGGTAAGATCCGCCTTGGTGAGG
Organism: Desulfobacterales bacterium; assembly: GCA_011330685.1. Classification (GTDB taxonomy): domain Bacteria; phylum Desulfobacterota; class Desulfobulbia; order Desulfobulbales; family VMSU01; genus JAADIV01. The sequence continues at coordinate 13,189 of DRPV01000218.1, read as the reverse complement.
TCGGCCTCGTTCAAATAAGCGTAATGCAGATCCGCCCGACTTAATACCGCCTGCCGTAAATCGGTGTTGGTGAGATTGGCCCGGTTCAGATGAGCTCCCCGCAGGTCGGCCTTGGTCAATACAGCATTGGTCAAGTTGGCCCCGCTCAGGATAGCCCCTCCGGTCAGCCGGGCTCCCTTTAAATCAGCGCCGGTGAGATTGGCCGCGGCCAGATTCACCTTACTCATCATAGCCCCGGCAAGTTCTGCCTTGGTAAAATTAGCCTTATGCAGATTCGCACCCCGCAAATCCGCTTTAGTCATTTTTGCCTCGGTGAGATTGGCCTGATCCAGATTGGCGAACCGCAAAACAGCCTTCTCCAAACGGGCCAGATGAAGATTAGAGCGCCGTAATCTAGCCCGGCTCAAATCAGCCTTATTTAGATTAACATGCCCCAAATCAGCCCCGGAGAGATCAGCCAGACTGAGATCCGCCCGGCTCATATCAGCCCCATAGAGACTGGCCCCGGTGAAATCGGCCTTGGAAAATTCCAGATTGGCAAGATCAAGTCCGGCAAGATCGGCCTGCTGAAAGTTAGCCTGACTCATATCAGCCCCGGCAAGATTAACCCCGCTGAATTCAGTATGGACAAATTGAGCCTTGGCAAGCCGCGCCCGGCTGAAGTTAACCCCGTCTATCTGGGCGTCATTAAAGTCAGTACCCCGGCAGTCAGCCCGGCTGAAATCCGCCTCCGGGATAATTGCCCTCACCAAGACCGCCTGCCGTAAATCAGCCCCGGAAAAATCAGCCTTACTCATATTCGTGCCAGTAAAATCCGCCCCCGTGAGATTGGCATCATGCAACACCGTCCCCCGCAGACTTCCCTTAATCAACACCGCCCCATGCAAGTCAGCCTTGCTTAAATCGGCATAATCCAATTCCGCCCCGGTGAGATCGGCCCCGGCAAGATCAGCCTTACGAAGATTGGCCTGCCGCAAACTGCTGTCACGAAGATTGGCTCGGCTAAGATTAACCTCCCGCAGATCAAAGCGCCCCAGATCCAGGCCGCTCAAGTCCATACCCTCCAGACTGCCGCCGGTTTGCAGGGCCTTCTCCACCTTGGCGAGACGGGCCGGGTCAATTTTTATCTGCCGCAGCTGACGAATATGACCCATTTTTTTGATAATACGCGCTGCCGGCAGATCATCGGCAAAAAGGCGATCGTAAGTCCCGTGATAGAGCGTGTAACCTGCCGCTATCATCACCATCATAGCCAATCCGGCCCCGGTAAAGGCCAACGGTCTGCTCCTGATCCGGGCCCATATTAGAGCCGTTAGTTTGCGAATCCTGAGCATTAATCCCGGCTTAACCGGGGCAGCCGACTTTTTAGCCGGCATCAAACGCCATTCAATAACCACCTTCACCCCGCAACGGGGACATTTTACGACCTTGCCCAGAAACTTTTCAACGGCTCTCTTGGTAAGGCCGCAGGATGGACAGGCAAAGACCGCGCAACCCTTTTTGCGGGGCGGCAGTCCGACAGTCCCGGCAGCAGCCTTGCCGCCGATGAGGACGGAATTCCGGCAGCGCGGGCAGGGGACGGTTTTCCCCTGATGGCGTTCCTGCACCCCCTGCTTAAAACCGCATTTATGACAAAAAAAGGTAATCATATAAGTTCCTGATCCCTGTATCGGCTGAAATTCCAAATACCTTGATGGAAAATTCCTAAGCGCTCCCTGAAACGCTTTTCAGCGTCCCTATTTCTCCAGGCGGTCAATTTTTGCCTTTTCCCCAGGCAAAAGATTGATTAAACTTCAAATATGAAAGGAGAAAAACCCACCGAGAACGACTTGAAGCAGCAAGCCATTAAGTTTAAGGCCTTCCGTCATACATTCTCTGAAAAAGACATCCAGCGCGGGATGTCCGAAAAGATAGTGTTGCAAAAGTTAAAATCGAGCCGTCATCTCGCCTCAAGCTATAATAAATATCTCGACCATATAGAGAAAAACCCCACCAAAGCGGCGATATTCCCCTGGGACAGCCCAATCAGGAGAATACTCTATTGGCTGGGAATAACTATTCCCCTCTTGATAAAATGGTTCAGCATCCTCATCACGATAATTATATTTATTAATTATATACCAGGACCAACCCAGCACATAGTAGAATTTATGCTGGCCAGGGCTATCTACGATACAGATGCCGTGCCACGAGTTCCCAAGGCCCTCGAAACTTACGATCACTCCGCCAAAATTGTTGACGCCGGCGGCAGTATAATCAAGTCCTACGGTAAACGGCGGGTAACCAGTAAGATTCCAGCCAAGGTCAAAACGGCGCTGTTAGCCTGCGAGGATCATTACCTGCTGCCCAACCCTCACAACCCATGGTACGTCAACGCCTTCCTCATTCATGGCGGGGTGAGCTGGTTCAATCTTCTTGGTGCGGTCAAAGACACCATCATGGGCCACACCAGAGGAGCGAGTACGATTATCATGCAGAACGCCAAAAAAATATTGGGCAACGACAGGCGTACCATCGCCCACAAACTTGAGGAGATTGTAGCCTCCTACATCCTGGTTGCCAGATTCGGCAAGGACAAAAATCTGGATTTTTATATCAACACGGTACCGGTGGGAGCCAATATGTATGGTTTTCCCAGCGCCGCCCGTAATTACTTCAAAAAAGATTTAGATAAACTTAATTATCAGCAATTAGTAACTATTGGCGCCTTTATTCCCAACCATAAACGTCAACTGGCCTTCTATGATATCTGGCGCGGTAAAAATTTTGCTGATCTTTCTCCCGGTCGCCTGCGGCACGCCAAAGAGGCCGTTGCCAAGATTAACATGGCCCTTGCCTACCTTCGAAAAACAGCGGCAATAACCACCAGGCAGTTCAAGTCCTGGCGGCTCTCGGACGAGCAGTCAATCCGCCGCATTGGTTTCCGTAATTTCAGTTCGCCGCTTTACGGCGAGGAAGAATGGACTTCCTGGAATGTAATCAGGGAAATAACCAGCCGCCATTATAGGGTACGCGGCCGCTTAATCAGCGGCGAACGTCTACTCCTTGAAGCAAAGGGTGACGTCGTAATCAAGACCGATATCAACCTGGGGCTGGTAGAAAAAATTAAGGGGATAATCCATAACTTTCTGCTTAATAAAAAATTCAGGGCTGTCCTGCGTCGGCGGAACAAAAAGACCTGGAAGAAGGATATGGCTCTGTATCTCAACCGCCACCTCATTCCCCCTTACAGCAATTTTGATGAATTTATGACCTATCTCCATAAACACATTAACATCGGCGTGGCTTTAATGAATCAGCAGGGCCGTTTTATAGCCTATGTGGGGGGAAAAGAATTCTGGAGCGGCTCCAATGACGGTTCCGAGCCGCGAGCGGGAAGCGATAAACCGCTGAATAATAAATCGGTGATTATTGACCTTCTGAACCGGCGGGCGACGATCCCCCCGGCCTCCACTATAAAACCAATTATCTCCTATTACACAATGCTGGTGGATAATAAAACTTTAGATAGTAAATTCGCCGATAAACCCATCGAATATAAATATCTTGAGAGTGTGGGCCGCAAAGTATGGATGCCCCGCAACTGGTACCCATATGATGCCAAGGGCCACGGCAATAACCGCTATTTCGGCCGCACATACTCCCTGTTGGAGGCCCAGGTAATCTCCATCAATACCATCTTTGCCCGCCTCTACAGTAAAACTAATATCCGTGACGCCATCCTCAACGGTTTTGACCGCATCGGCATGCGGTACAACCATCAGGATGCCAAATACTGGCCCTTTGGAATCGGGGCCTCAGCGGTACCGGTGCGCAAATGGTTAGGCATTTACAATGCCTTTCTGGACGGCAATTACCGCCAGCCGTCATTCGTCAAGGAAATAACCATCAACAACAAGCCCATATTTGAGGCGGCCTCTGACCAGGATCACCAGCCCATACCACTCTTCGACGCGGAGAGGGAGCGTAAGGATGAGATGCAGGCCCTATACGCCGTCTGTAACCGCGGCTCCGGGGCCTCCATGCGGGCCACCTTTAAGCACCATGTAAACTTAGTGTCCGGCAAAACCGGTACCGCCCCCAACGGCCGCTCGACGCTCTTTGTCAGCCAGTTCAACCCCTATCAGAACCGCCTGCGCCATCCCGGCACTGTAACCATGATTGTTATTATCACCACCAATAACGGGGGCTATAAATCGGTGGGAGTCTCCACTCAGGGGCCTACCATCATCGCCGGCAGTATCTATAATTATTTATTTCAGCAGCGTCTGCAGCAGATGATTAAACAAAGCATGGAGGCGGCCAAGAAAAAAGACGCGAATTTTCGTAATAATTATCCAGCCTGGGCCAGGGTCAATCAATACATGAACCGTTTATTAAACGGCAAATGCGGCAAAGAGCCGATATATAATTATATCAACGGCGTTGATGCCTACCAGGAGGCCCTGCAACAGATATTAAACCCGGCAAACAAAATTTACAGCGGCGGCAGTAAGCAGTTTAAGCAATTAGTGGACTATTACTGCAATCAACATAAGCTCTTCCATTAGTAACCATTCAAAGCTGGTAACCGTTCAGATGTGCTCCAGGTTCGTCCGTTTCGGAGTCTTCGCTTTCCTGAACGGTTACGTTTATTGAACCTTTACCCCTAAAGCGAGCCGCCGCGCCAATCAGTTTTCCCCATAAGAGCGGGCCAGTACCTCTCTGGGCTTGGCGCCATCCGCCGGGCCGACAATTCCCTCCTTCTCCATCATCTCCACCATCCGGGCCGCCCGGTTATAACCGACCCGCAGCCGCCGCTGAACCATGGAGATTGAGGCCTGGCCCGATTCACAGACAAACTCCACCGCCTCATCATATTTTTCATCATATTCACTCGCATCAATCTCGGCATTCTCCTCCGGCTCGGCGGCAATTTTCATCACCTCATCATCATATTTGGCGGGACGCTGCTCTTTGAGAAAGGATACCACCTTGTCGATCTCCTCCTCCGTTATATATGCGGCATGAATGCGCAGCATGGTTGAAGCTCCCGGCGGCACAAAGAGCATATCCCCCTTACCGAGAAGATGTTCGGCCCCACTGGTATCAAGAATTGTCCGGGAATCAATCTTGGAGGAGACCTTAAATGACATCCGGGTGGGGAAATTGGCCTTGATCAGACCGGTCAAGACATCAACAGAGGGCCGTTGAGTAGCCAGAATGAGATGCATACCGGCGGCTCTCGCCATCTGCGCCAGACGGGCCACCGAGGCCTCCACATCCTTGGATGCCACCATCATCAAGTCGGCTAATTCGTCAATAATAATGACAATCAGGGGCAGTTTTTCATCGGAATTCTGATTATAGGTGGTGATATTTTTAACCCGTTTTTCCTCCATGAGTCCATAGCGACGTTCCATCTCCACCACCGCCCACTGCAAGGCTCGGCTGGCCATTTTTGGATCAACCACCACCGGATGCAGAAGATGGGGAATGTCCTCATAGGCGGACAGTTCAATACGCTTGGGATCAACCATCAGCAACCGCACTTCTTCGGGTGAAGATTTAAATAATATACTGCAGATTATATCGTTTAACCCCACGCTCTTCCCGGCCCCCGTCGCCCCGGCAATCAGAAGATGCGGCATATCGGCGAGATTGGCGCAGACCGGCTGGCCGACCACGTCCTTGCCAAGGCCAATGGTCAGCGGATCCTTGGATTTCAGGAATGTTTCATGCCCCAGTATCTCTCTGATATAGACGATCTGGCGCAGGGGATTGGGAATTTCGATCCCGAGAGCGGCCTTGCCTGGAATGGAACCGACAATCCGGACACTGCTCACCTTTAAAACCATGCCGAGATCATTTTCCAGTGAGACGATGCGGCTTATCTTCACGCCGGGGGCAGGCGAGAATTCATAGGTAGTAACCACCGGCCCCGGTGAGATGCCGATAACCTTGCCCGCCACCCCGAAATCAGCCAGGCTGGCCTCCAGCTTTTCGCTGACTTTAAGATAATGATCACGATCGACGTCAACATTCTGCCGTTCAGGCGGCCGGTTAAGCAGGGTAATGGGCGGCAGGACAAACTCCCCGGCCGCCACGGGCAGGGGTTCAAAAGACCGTTCATCCTCTAACTCTATCTGAATCGGGTCATGAACAGTGGGACTGCCGGCCGGTAATGATAATCGTTTTACCTTCTTTGCCGGGGAATTTGAAACAGAGTTGACCGCCGCTGGTGTTTCCTGGCTCCGACGACGCAATACAGTGCGACACCACCCTAAAAAACAACCGCCGCCCACAACAAGGCGATAGAGAGACAGACGCAGAGCGGCCATGGCGGAAAGCATGAAGAGCGCCAAGATTAGAAGCACAAAGCCGGGCCGCCCTAATAGAGGGGTTAACAACATATATAATTGCCGGCCAACAACCCCGGCGGCAGGATAACGCTGAAAGAGAAAAAGCAGCTGACCGTGGGCCAGGGCGGCGAAAAAGGCGCTGCTGCTCATGATAATTCCGGTGAGACCGATGAGGAGCCATGGCAGACGTTCGATAGTATCCCGGCACCAGAAAAACTGCCAGGCAAAGAGGCAGAAAACAGGAATCAGCCAGAAGGAACTCAGGCCCAGCATATCTGTGAGCAGCCCGGCTGAGAAATAACCTAAGCGGCCACCCCAGTTATGAGGGAAAACGGCCGGTAATAATTCGTGAGAAGGGGCGGGAGAATAACTGACAAGACTTATAAAGAGAAAAGCGGCGGTGAATAAGGCCAGAACTGCGGTAATTTCCTGCCATGTTTCAGGCGGTTCAACACCTTTTTTATTGCTTTTTGCCCTGGCCATAATTTACCGCGTCAAGAATACCGTTAATAAAGGAGGCGGAATCATCAGCACTAAACCTCTTGGCAATCTCAATGGCCTCATTAATGGCCACCGTTGCCGGAACCTGTTCGTTAAAGGCAACCTCAAAGACCCCGAGACGCAGGATATTACGATCAATAATCGACATCCGATCCACCCGCCAGTTTTTGGCATTCTCGGTAATCAGACTATCAATCTTCTGGATATTCCGGCTGATGCCCTCTAACAGTTCCCTGGCATAGGGCATCGCCTTCTTGGAGATCAAAAAATTCTCACAGAGGGTATCAAGTTGGGCCTCCACCTCATGGCTGCCATTGACATCCGCCTGATAAAGAGCCTGCAGGACAAGTTCCCGCGCTTTACGCCTGGCACCGGTCTTCAAACTAAAACTCACTCAGCAGGTTGGCCATTTCAATGGCGGCGGCGGCACAATCGGAGCCTTTATTACCGGCCTTGGTACCAGCCCGTTCAATGGCCTGCTCAATGGTGTCAGTGGTCAGCACCCCAAAAATTACCGGAATCCCGGCCTCAAGACTCACCTGGGCGATACCCTTGGCAACCTCGCCGGCAACATAATCAAAATGGGCCGTGGCCCCGCGGATAACCGCCCCAAGGCAGATCACCGCATCGTAGCGCCCGCCCTCGACCATCTTTTTGGCCAGCAAGGGAATCTCGTAGGCTCCCGGCACCTTGACAACCTCAATATCATTATCCGAAACCCCGGAACGCCGCAGGGTATCCAGGGCGCCGTCTAACAGACGCTCAGCGATAAAGGCGTTAAATCTGGCCACAATAATCCCGAACTTCTTGCCGCTTGCCTGTAAACTTCCTTCATATACTTTCATAGACTCACCAAATATTTTTCAAGTTTTTTTACGCCATCAGAATCTTATAAATCAAGCAGATGCCCCATTTTATCCCTCTTGGTCTGCAAATATTTAATATTCTCAGGACAAGGCTCCATCTCAATGGGCGCCCGGCCCACGACCGTCAGACCATAACCGTCAAGACCAACTATCTTTTTGGGATTATTGGTTAAAAGGCGCATCTTACCGACCCCCAGATCACGCAGAATCTGGGCACCGATACCGTAATCCCGTAAATCGGCCTTAAATCCCAACTTGGCATTAGCCTCCACCGTATCTAAACCCTTGTCTTGCAGATGATAGGCCTTCAGCTTATTAACCAGGCCGATTCCCCGGCCCTCCTGATGCATATAGAGAATAACGCCCCGGCCCTCCTGCTCCACGATCTGCATGGCCACATGCAGTTGGCTGCCGCAGTCACAGCGCAGAGAACCAAAGATATCGCCGGTCATACACTCAGAATGAACCCTGACCAAGACCTCCTTGTCCGGGGTAATATTGCCTTTGACCAAGGCGACATGCTCAAAGTCATCCACATCATTGGTATAGACAATGATCCTGAACATCCCACCGTATTTGGTGGGCAGATCGGCCTCGGCGGCCCTATGCACCAGGGTATCCATCTTCATACGATAGGCGATGAGATCGGCAATGGTGACAATTTTCAAGCCATGTTGTTTGGCGAATTTCTTGAGATCCGGCATCCTGGCCATGGTGCCGTCTTCCTTCATAATCTCACAGATAACCCCTGAGGGCCGCAGTCCGGCCAGGCGCGATAGATCAACCGAGCCTTCAGTCTGGCCCGTCCGCACCAGCACCCCGCCCTTTCTGGCCCGGAGCGGAAAGACATGCCCAGGACTGACTATATCGTCAGGCCGCACATCGAGACGCGCCGCCACCTGAATGGTGCGGGCCCGGTCAGCAGCGGAGATCCCGGTGGTAACCCCGGTACGAGCCTCAATACTCACCGTAAAGGCGGTTTCAAAGGGTGATTCATTCTTCTGTACCATCATGGGCAGCTGCAGACGATCCAACTGCTCCGGAGTCATGGTCATGCAGATAAGCCCCCGGCCATGAGTCGCCATGAAATTTATGGCATCGGGGGTGACCATCTGGGCGGCCATATACAGGTCGCCCTCATTCTCACGGTCCTCGTCATCCACCAGAATAACCATTTTTCCAGCCCTGATATCGTCAATTGCCTCTTCAATCGTGTTTACTGTCATTTCCTATGTCCATTTTAAGATTCGAAGTAACTCTTCAGCTGCACCCCATCTTCGTCCGTTTCGCCCTCCTCACGTACAAAAGGTACGCTTCGGAGGTCGAAACAAACAAACCTGGAGCAGATCTGAACAGTTACAGTTACGAGTTTAGGGGAATTTATTGCCCCTGCTGAATAGTTACAATTCAAAGTAACTCTTCAGCTGCACCCCATCTCTGCCCGTTTTTGTTTTTTCGCATACCTCTATGTTCTGAAAGCAAAAAAGAAAGGCGGTGGCGCAGCCCTTAAACGACAAAGCCATGCCTGGCCAAAAATGCCTGATTAATGGTATGCCCACTCACCTGCCCCTTGTTATCATCATAACTCAAGAGTCGTTCCACGTATTTGCCAATTATATCCACCTCAATATTCACCGGATCACCAGGGCGCAGGGCTCCGAGAATGGTAACCTCCAGAGTATGGGGAATAATAGAAACCGAAAAGGCGGCGGCCTCACAGCTGTTCACCGTCAGACTGACCCCGTCAATGGTTATGGAGCCTTTTTGAACAATATAACGGCCCAGCCCCTCCGGTACCGTAAAATTAAAAATGGTAAAATCACCGACACTTTGACGGCTGATGACCTTACTCCCCGCGTCAACATGGCCGCTCACGAGATGACCACCAAGGCGGTCGCTCAGCCGCAGAGCCCGTTCCAAATTAACCTCGCCCCCCACGCTTAAGCCGCCAAGATTGGTACGGCTCAAGGACTCGGGAGAGACATCGGCCAAAAAACGCCGCTCATTTATCTCCCTCGCGGTGAGACATACCCCGTTCACCGCGATACTCTCGCCCTCAAGCGGATTATCAATCTCAAAGGCGGCCTCAATGCCGAAGACCATACCACCACCCGCCGGCCTGGCCGTATATATTCTGCCCTTACCCTGGATTATTCCCGTAAACACTTAGAAAATCCCCTCTATCATAACATCATTATCAAAACGACGGCATTTAATTTCCCGCAGACGCGGGGCCTCATCCACACTGCTGAGCCTTAGAGGGCCGGCGAGAGGAACAGCGTCACCGCCCATAAACAACGGGCCGTAAAAGAGGTTGGCCTGATCAACCAGGCCCTGGCTCAGGAAAGAGGCATGTATCTTACTACCGCCCTCAACGAGAAGAGAGCTTATCCCGCGGCGCCCCAGTTCCCTGAGCATGAGATGCAAATCAGCCTGCCCCTGCCCGGCCGCCGGCAGTTCAACAATCTCAGCCCCGGCCGCCATCAGAGAGCCCTTTCTGCCCGCCTCCGCCCCGGCGGCGCAAAAAATCAGGGTACCGGCAGTCGATTGCTGCGTGAGCATCCTGGCGGCAGGCGGCAGACGTAGGGAACTATCCAGAACCACCCGCAGGGGATCTTGATGACTGGCACCCGGCAGCCGGGTAGTGAGGGAAGGATTATCATTCAGCGCCGTACCGATCCCCACGAGAATGGCATCCGCCTGATCCCGCAGCCGATGGGTAAAGCGCCTGGATCTCTCATTGGTTATCCAGCCCGGCCGCCCATCAACGGCCGCTATCCTGCCGTCCAGACTCAAACCGGCTTTCATAATCACCCAGGGCCGCCCCTCTGTTACCAGCTTGATAAAGGGACGGTTTATTTTCCGGCATTCATCCTCTAAAACCCCGCCGGCAACAGTCAGTCCCCGACTTTGAAGATAAGCGGCACCGCCGCCCGTCACTCCGGGGTTGGGATCCGGCATACCAATCACCACCCGCCTTAAACCAGCCTCAAGCACCGCCTCGGTACAGGGCGGCGTACGGCCTTGATGATTACAGGGTTCCAGGGTGACATAAATTTCCGCCCCGCGGGTTTTATCCCCGGCGTTCCGAATAGCGTTAACCTCGGCGTGCGGGGTTCCGGCCCGTTTATGATAACCCCGTCCCACGACCTCACCGTCCCGGACAATTACCGCCCCCACGAGGGGATTAGGCGAAGTTCGGCCCCTGGCCTTCACGGCCTCGCGCAAGGCCATTTTCATAAAGGCCTGGTCGTTATCCTCAACCCTGTTTACCATCAACGTCCAGCATCCCCTTCAATTCTGCCATGAATTCGTTTAAATCCTTAAACTGGCGGTAAACCGAAGCAAAACGGACATAGGCAACGTCATCGAGCTGCCGCAGTCCCTCCATCAGGCGTTCACCCACCACACTGATTTCAATCTCCCGTTCGCCCATCTCCTGTAATTCCCGTTCCAGGCCGTCCACAAAATCTTCCAGCTGATTCATCGCCACCGGGCGTTTTTCACAGGCCTTTTTCATCCCGGCCACGGCCTTTAAACGATCCCAGGCCTCTCGACGTCCGTCTTTCTTGATGAGCATGGGCATCGTCACCTCAAGACGCTCATAGGTAGTAAAACGACGTTCGCAGGCCTCACAGAGACGGCGGCGGCGGGTAATTGTAAAATCTTTATTAAGCCGGGAATCAACTACTCGATTATCGAGATGGCCGCAGTATGGGCATTTCATAGTAAATCCTAAGAACAAGAGAAAGGGTAACTTCCAGCAGCACCCCATCTCGGAGTCTGCACTTACCTCGTCCATTTAGGCCTTTTTGAACACAAAAAATCCTAAGAACAGGAGAAGGGGTGATTATTGTTCCTTGCAGGAATACACCTTAGTTACGAAAGAGGAAGATTATCAGATCCGTCAACCAGTGGAGGTCTTTAGATCTGATGCAGGGGGATTCCGGCCTCCGCCATCATCATGGAGGTCAGAGAATCAGGATACCCCTCTCTATAATAAACCTCTTTAAGTGATATATTAATCAACATCTTGGTACAGATGGAGCAAGGCAGGTTTGTGCAGTAAAGAACAGAGCCCTCAACACTGAACCCCAGATTAGCGGCCTGAATAATGGCGTTCTGCTCGGCATGCAGGCCGCGGCATAGCTCATGCCGTTCACCGGAGGGAATACCCTGCTGTTCACGCAGACAGCCGACGTCGAGACAATGGGCGATATGGCTGGGAGCACCGTTGTAGCCGGTGGCGACAATCCGCTTGTCAAGCACCAGAATTGCCCCCACCTTGCGTCGCAGACAGGTAGAGCGCTGGGCCACCAATTCGGTTATACCCATAAAATATTGCGGCCAGGAAGGACGTTCACCGCGCTTATCCACCGGAGCCGCCATGATTAATCTGCGTCCCGTCTCGCGGTGTAAGATGGATAAAGCGGAAAGCGGTCACAGAGAGCCCGGACTTCAAGACGAATGGCAGCTAAAAGATCCGGTCGGTCATGGGCGCTAATGGCACGATTCATCCATTCGCCCACCTGAATCATGTCAGACTCCACCAACCCTCTCGTGGTAACGGCGGCGGTTCCTATCCGAATACCGCCGGTGACAAAACGGCTCTGGGTATCAAAGGGTACGGCGTTCTTGTTCACCGTCATCCCCGCGTCCTCTAAAGCCCGTTCCGCGTCTTTACCGGTGATATTCTTATTCGCCAGGTCAACCAGTAATAAATGGTTATCCGTCCCGCCGGATACCAGCCGGAAATCATGTTTAAGCAGGTTCTCAGCCAGGGTTACGGCGTTTAAAACCACCTGGTGTTGATACTGCCTGAATTCTTCGCTCATGGCCTCTTTAAAGCTCACGGCCTTAGCGGCGATGACATGCACCAGCGGCCCGCCCTGAATACCGGGGAAGACCTTACTGTCTAATTTTTTGCCAAACTCCTCACGGGCCAGAATCATACCGCCCCGCGGGCCGCGCATGGTCTTATGAGTGGTGGTGGTGACAAAATCGGCATAGGGTACGGGGGATGGGTGCTGCCCGCCGGCTATCAGACCGGCGATATGGGCCATATCCACCATAAAGAGGGCTCCCACCTTATCGGCAATATCCCTGAAGGCCTGCCAGTCTATAAAACGTGGGTAGGCACTGGCTCCGGCCACAATCATGGCCGGTCGTTCCGCCAGGGCAATACGCTCCACCTCCGCCATATCAATACGTTCATTCTCCCGATTCAGGCCGTAGGACATAAAATTATAGAGCTGACCGGAAAAATTAACCTTGGCGCCATGGGTTAAATGGCCACCATGGGCCAGATCCATTCCCAACACCTTATCACCGGGTTTAAGAACGGAGAAATAGACGGCCATATTGGCCTGACTGCCGGAATGGGGCTGAACATTGGCATATTCGGCAGAAAAAATGTTTTTTGCCCTTGTAACGGCGAGTGATTCAACTTCATCGGCATAATCACAACCACCATAGTATCTT